>NZ_JAEMUC010000032.1:0-46391 GCF_018342455.1 Neochlamydia sp. AcF95
ATCCTTAAAGCCAATCAGATGGCCTATCAAGAACTGCAAAATTTACAAAGGAGTTTTATGCCTGCGTAAGGTGAGTTTAAAACTTAAGCAAGGAATCTAAATACTTTTTTTACATCGTTAGTTTTCTCTATCTTTTTCATCAAAAACGTAAACGGTCATGGCGAAAAGAAATACTTAAGCTCTTGATAAGCAGAAGATAATGTAATCAGAAAGCGCAGTAAATAGAAAAACAGTTATTTGAGAGCTTTTTTGTCTTTGCAGATGCCCGCAGAATCCCATCTAAATTTGGGCTTAGCCCCGTGACCGCTTAATTAAAAGCTTTCTTCCTACCTCTTAAAAAGCCAGAGGGTTTTTTCTCAACAAAAATTGTTTACAATCCCCTGCTCATTTGTTATGGTATTGCCAAGAAGCCTTTTTACTGATGTAATCTCTTTCTTTATGACCATTTTAATTTTATATAAAATTTAAAATATCTTTGCTTTTCATAAGGTCCTATGGCACTTACTAAATATCAAGAAGGCAGCTTTCGAGAGCTTTTTTCTATCTCTTTGCCGCTCATGCTCTCCTCTTTTTCTATGATGCTCATGCTTTTTGTCGATAGGTTACTGCTAGCCCATTATTCTACGGCAGCCCTTAATTCAGCAGTCAATGCTTCTACCTTAGGATGGGGATTACTCTTTGGATGGGTGGTGCTGACCAATATTACTGAAGTTTTCGTGGCTCAATATCATGGCGCTCAACAGCTTAATCGTATGGGTGAGCCTGTTTGGCAGATGATCTGGCTTTCCCTCTTTTCTTTCCTTTTCTTTATTCCTATGGCTATATGGGGAAGCGAATGGTTTTATGGCACTTCCCCGCAAACAGCCATGGAAAGAACTTATATGCGCTGGATGTTATTATTTGGCCCGACTTTTGCTGCTTATGCCGCCCTCAGTGGCTTCTTTGTTGGGCAGGGCCAAACTAAATTGATTACTCTTTTAGCGATTGGCGCCAATATTATTAATGTTTTTTTAGATATCTTTCTTATTTTTGGTATTGAGGGAGTGGTGCCTTCAATGGGCATCCTGGGAGCAGCTATTGCCACAAGCCTAGGATCTTTATTTCAGATGCTGGTCCTCTTTTATTTTTTTCTTAAGAAAGAAAATAGAGAAAAAAAGGGTACAGGAAATTTTTACTTTCGCCCTCTAGCTTTTTGGCAATGTTTTAAAATTGGTTCTCCAGGAGCAATGTTTGCATTAATAGAAATCATGGGTTGGGCAGCTTTTTATCAGATGATGACAAGATTGAGCGAAGTACATATTACTATAGCAGGAATCTGCCAAAGTCTATTTATGCTGCTGCTTTTTTTTGCAGAAGGTGTAAGTAAAGCTGCTACTACTATCTGCGGAAATCTTATTGGTGCTAAACGCACCTGGTTCATTTCTCACGTATTAAAGGCCGGTATACGTATTCATCTGCTTTTTTTATTGGTTATTTCTACCCTGTTTGTCTATTTTCACCCTCTACTTATCGACCAATTTCTCCCTTATGCTACCCCTGAATATAGAGCTTTTATTGAAATAAAACTCATGAATTGCTTATATGCCACTCTTATTTATGTATTTTTTGAAGGCATTCGCTGGCTGCTATCGGGAATTTTAACAGCAGCTGGCGATACTACATTTTTATTAATTGCAGGGTCCTTAAGCGTATGGATACTGATGGTTGCTCCTGTCTACTTCTTTGTAGTAAAAAATCAAGCTTCCGTAGAAGTGGCTCTTTATTTTTGGCTGCTTTTTAGTATAGGAACAGTGATCATCTACTATTGGCGCTATGCCTCAGGCTTATGGAAAAGCAAGTCTATTATCTTAGAAAAGCCTATCTTATAGGCAGAACAATCAACAAAAAGCTAACGAATTCTTCCTTAATTCTTCACGCGTAACTTTTTCTATTTCTTTACTCTTAATTAATCTAAAAGACAAGCAAAGCTTTACAATCTAAAGTGCTGTTTTAGTTGATCTGGAATGTTCTTCAAGGCATTTCCCGTTAACATGAGAATTAACTCTTCTGGTAGCTGCTCTATCTCTATAGGAAGAGAGGTAAGCTTGTTGTCCTCTAAGTTAAGCCAACGTAATTGCGAGAGCTGTCCCATCTCTGTAGGAAGAACGGTAAGTTGATTATTGCTTAAGCTAAGCGTCCACAGCTGAGACAGCTGCCCTATTTCTACAGGAAGAGTGGTAAGCTGGTTATTGCTTAAGATAAGAGCTTTTAGCTGAGAGAATTGTTCTATCTCTGTTGGAAGGGCGGTGAGATGGTTGTCGTTTAAGTACAGCTCTTTCAGCTGAGACAACTGCCCTATTTCTGCAGGAAGAGTGGTAAGCTGGTTGTTGTTTAAATAAAGAGCTCGCAGCTGAGAGAGCTGCCCTATTTCTGCAGGCAGACTGGTGAGCTGGTTGTGGTCTAAGCAAAGGCTTTGCAGCTGTGATAACTGCCCTATTCCTGCAGGAATAGAGGTAAGCTGGTTGCTGCTTAAATAAAGCCATCGCAATTGCAAGAGCTGCCCTATCTCTGTCGGAAGGGCAGCTAGATGGTTGGTGCTTAAATTAAGTGTTTGAAGCGGTAAGAGATGTCCTATTTCTGCAGGAAGAGTGGCGAGCTGGTTGCTGTTTAAATGAAGAGCTCGCAGCTGAGAAAGCTACCCTAACTCTGAGGGAAGAGCGGTAAGATGGTTGTTGTTTAAATAAAGAACTTCTAGCTGGGAGAATTGCCCAATCTCTGTGGGAAGGGCGGTGAGATAGTTGTCGTTTAAGTACAGCTCTTTCAGCTGAGAAAGCTGCCCTATTTCTGCAGGAAGAGTGGTAAGTGGGTTGTTGTTTAAATAAAGAGCTTGCAGCTGAGAGAGCTGCCCTATCTCGGGAGGTAAAAAGCTTAAGCCGATTCCCCTTAAATATAGCCTTTCAATATTTTTACCGTGGTTTTCTATCCAATCTCTAAAGAGCTCTCCTTGTTTTTCTAAAGGTAAATACTTGATTTTTTCCTGACTTAAATATTCTTCTCCACCAGGAAGCTTTTTCCACATTAATAGGCGATTAATATTTATAAGATAAGAGGTATAGTTAGCCAGCGTAAAACATCTCTTGTCCTCGGTTCTCCATTTAAATTCTAACTCCAAAGGGGCAAGCGATCTAGCTAGAGCAAAGGTTTGCTTGAAGATTACCTTAGCTTTTTCTCCTTCTGAAAGTCTATCTTCTAGCTTATAAATTTTATCTAGAATAAAAGCCTGCTTGCTAATATCTCCGTGAGGAAAGTGCATTTTACCTATTTGCTTATAAAGGGGCGGCATGACTTCAGTAGCTAGCAAATGACGCCATTTTGTACAAACGCTAAATAACGAGGGGTTAGCACAAACCTTTAAGATAGGGAGCAGCAATTCATTGGGTAAGCTTTCAATAAAGGCCGAAGAGATAGGATTCATGAAACGACCTCTTTAAGATGCGTATATATTTTTAGTCGCTTTGTAGAAGTATCGCCTTATACATAAAAAAACAAAATAAGCAAAAAAATAGTAGAAATCAAACTTTAACATTTAGCATTGAAAATGAAGGAGTAAAAAAGCTGTTAGAAAATTTTTGCCTTAATTTTAGCTAAGAAATAGAGCTTTAGATCCTATGCCTTTATATTAAACCAAAGGCTTTCTATATCTTTAAAGCTTCTAAGCCTGCCAATTTGCCATTTTAATGTTATAATGATGAAAAAAGGCACCTTTTCAGCTACAGTCTAAAGTATTTTTTTAGTTCATTAGGAATACTTTTCAGCGGATTTCCATCTAACCTCAGATCTAAACGTTTAGGTAGCTGCCCTATCTCTACAGGAAGGGAAGCAAGCTGGTTATCGCATAAATCAAGCTCTTGCAGTCGCAAGAGCTGCCCCATCTCTGCTGGAAGGACGGCAAGATAGTTATTGTTTAAATGAAGTTTTTCCAGATAAGATAGCTGCCCTATCTCTACAGGAAGGGTGGCAAGGTGGTTGCCACCTAAGCGAAGGATTTGCAGCTGCGATAGCTGCTCGATCTCGGCAGGAATAAACGTAAGCTGGTTATTCTCTAAGTCGAGCCATTTCAATCGAGAGAGCAGCCATATCTCAGCAGGAAGAGTGGTAAGCTGATTGTTTTTTAGATTAAGGTAGTGCAGTTGCAAGAGCTGCCCTATCTCTGCAGGAAGGGAGGTGAGCTGGTTGCTGTTTAGATGAAGTTGTTGCAGCTGAGATAACTGCCATATTCCTGCAGGAAGAGTGACAAGATGGTTGTCGCCTAAGCAAAGATTTTGCAGCTGGGATAGCTGCTTAATCTCGTCAGGAACGAACGTAAGCTGGTTATTCTCTAAATCGAGCCAATCCAATTTAGAGAGCAGCCATATCTCAGCAGGAAGGGAGGTGAGCTGGTTGTTTTTTAAATCAAGGCGGTGCAATTGCGAGAGCTGCCTTATTTCTGCAGGAACAGAGGTAAGATGGTTGTTGCTTAAGGAAAGTCTACCGAGGTGTGATAGCTGCCCTATCTCTGCAGGAAGGGAGGTGAGATTGTTGGCATCCAATTCAAGGCCTAGCAGCTGTGATAACTGCCCTATTTCTACAGGAACAAAGCTAAGCTGGTTGTTGTTTAAATAAAGCCATCGCAATTGCAAGAGCTGTCCTATCTCTGCGAGAAGGAAAGCAAGCTGGTTATTGACTAAGCTAAGATCTCGCAACTGAGGCAGCTGACCTAGCTCTGCAGGAAGGGAGGCGAGCTGGTTGCGGCCTAAGCAAAGGCTTTGTAGTTGTGATAACTGCCCTATTCCTGCAGGAACAGAGGTGAGCTGGTTATCGCTTAAGTTAAGAGCTTTTAGCTGAGAGAATTGCCAAATCTCTGTGGGAAGGGCGGTGAGATGGTTGTCGTTTAAGTACAGCTCTTTCAGCTGAGACAACTGTCCTATTTCTGCAGGAAGAGTGGTAAGCTGGTTATGGATTAAGCTAAGAGCTCGTAGCTGCGATAGCTGCCCTATCTCTGTTGGTAAAAGGGTTAAGCCGAGTGCCGTTAAATATAACCTTTCAATATTTTTACCCTGGCTTTCAATCCAATCTCTAAGAAGCTCTCCTTGTTTTTCTAAAGGTAAATACTTGATTTTTTCTTGATTTAAGTATTCCCCTCTACCAGGCAGTGCTTTCCACATTAACAGACGATTAATATTTATAAGATAAGAGGCATAGTTAGCCAGCGTAAAGCACCTTTTTTCCTCGGTTTTCCATTTAAATTCTAGCTCCGTAGGAGCAAGGGATTTAGCTAAAGTAAAGGTTTGCTTGAAAATTGCCTTAGCTTTTTCTCCTTCTAAGGGTCTATCTTCTAGCTTATAAATTTTATCTAAAATAAAAGCCCGTTCGTTAATATCTCCTTGAGGAAAGTGTATTTTACCTATTTGCTTATAAAGAGAAGGCATTACCTCGGTATCCAACAAATGTCGCCATCTTGTGCAAACGCTAAATAAGGAGGGGCTAGCACAAACCTTTAAGATAGGGGCTAATATCTCATTAGGTAAATGCTCGATAGTGATAGAAGAGCTAGGATTCATTATACGGCTTCCTTATTAAAACTGATGTCTATTATCAAGCGTTTTTAAACCATAGATGAATAAAAAAGAAACAAGACATACAAGAAAATATCAAAAAACAGCTTCTTACACTCTACTCAAAGCTCAAAAGATTAGAAAAAACATAAATGAAATACTTTTAAAATTCCTTTTTGCTTTAGCAGGGAACGACATGCCTTTAGATCCATCTATAGGTAGAAGGTCAAATATTCTCTCCACCTTTTAAAATTTTCAAGAAAGTATTTTAAAGCTTATTTCCTTCCTTATACCATCCTAAGTATTAGTGTATAACCCCTAGTTTGTGAAAGAAAAAATAAATTTATTCATCTCTCATTAAGGTTCGCTAGGACTTGTTTCCCATAGGCTAGCAACAGCATGAATATCTTGTATAAGCATTTTTGATATTCTGCTTTCCTGTGCAAGAAGTTGGAAAGCTGTACGGTCCTCTAAGCTTTTTAAGCCTTCACAAGCTAAAATCAAATAGGTTGCCAAAGGAATATCCTTACGAACCTGAGGATCCTTTAACATTTCTAAACATGCTTTGGCCACATCTTCCTCTTCTTTAAAAGCAATCAAAGCAATAGCTGCTCTTTCATTATCCTCGTTAATGGGACGGCCATGCACCACTTTTAGCAAGAAATCTTTGGCTGGTTTTCCTATGGCACGTAAAGCTGCCAACACGATGTCTTCTTCAAAAAAATCTCCTTGGCTCAAGGATTCGAATAAGGCAATAATAGCACGTTTATCGCCTATCATTCCTAAGCATTTGGCAGCTAAAGAAGGCGCTAGACCATACCCTGGAAACAGAGGATCATAAAACTCCTCTGCTTTAAGCAATTCTATTAAAGCAGGTACTATAGCTCCTTTTTCCTGAACAATCGCTTCAATTTCTTGAGCAGCCTCTAAATCTTCAGATAAAATTAAATCAGCCACTAAAAGCATATTTTTCGTTGTCGATTTAGGCTTTTCATATAGGCTTCTAAGTTTTTTGTAAGCTGTTTTGGCTTCTGCAATTTTTTCTGCCTCAACCCCTGCAAGCATTAAAGGAGCCAAATCTGTTTTCATTTTCTTCTCTATTTTAGCTAACGTATGAATTCTTTCTAATTCAAATTCAGGGTTTACCCCTTTTCCCTCATTAAGATAATAATCCAGCATGACATCAAACTTTCCTCCAAAATGCACCTCACGGTGCATAAGAATCGCATGATCTAAGGCGTTGGCCAAAGGTAGATCTTCGATAGCTGCTTCTTCATCTCTCATTGTTTTTCTCCTTTACGCGTCTGCTTCCAAACCGCTTCAGCATTATAGCTAGAACGAATAAAAGGTCCGCAATACATATTTTTGATTCCCAAGGAATATCCATATTCTTCATATTTTTTAAATTGCTGAGGGGTAATAAATTCTTTAACCAACAACTTATTTTTTTGTGGTTGTAAATATTGCCCCAGGGTAATGATATCACAGCCTACTGCTTTTAAATCTTTAAGCGTTTCAAAAACTTCCGTTTCACTTTCCCCTAAGCCTACCATTATGCCAGACTTAAGGAGTAGGCTTGGCGCTCCTTGTTTCCTTACATAGCTTAACACCCTCAACGTTTTATCATAAGTTGCCCGATGGCGTACACGTGGAGTTAAGGCACGCACCGTTTCCAAGTTGTGATTAAAAATTTCAGGGCAGGCTTTTAGGATAACATCTAAGGAGGCATGTTCACCGGCAAAATCGGAGGTTAAGACCTCAATGGTAACCTCACCAACTTGCCGCCTAACTTCAACAATCACCTTAGATAAATGCTCGGCACCTCCATCAAGCAAATCATCTCTAGCCACCATAGTAATTACCACATGCTTTAAACCTAGCGCTAATACCGATTCAGCCACACGCTGGGGCTCATCAGCTTCTAATGCCTTAGGAGCTTTTGAAAAATCAATATCGCAAAAACCGCAAGCTCTGGTGCACTCTTTGCCCATCACCAAGAAGGTCGCTGTCTTTTTAGACCAGCATTCCATTAGATTAGGGCATTTGGCTTCCTCGCAAACTGTGGGCAAGCGATTTTGGTTAAAGATATGTCCTGTTTTCCATACGTTGCTTCCAGGAAGGAGCTTACGATGTAACCAAGAAGGAAAACGCCCAAGACCAACAGCTCTATCCTGGCGGGCTACGTCAGGATTAATAGGAAGAATGTTTAACTTTTTCTTTTTTATCCTAGGCGTATTATCAAACAGTTCTAAGGGATTCATAAGAATTAAGCCTGCTCTTTTATATTTTAGAAAGAAAATGTAAAGGTGGATCAGCCGCTATAAAGGCAGCTTCTAGCTCAGCCTTCGTTGACATTAAATAGGCATGGATGAGCTTTTTAATTGGCTCGATAGTCAATTTATTCGCTATCGTCCAGCCCATTTGCACTATTAAAGTAGAAGCTTCATATCCCACAGCTTGGAGCCCCTAAAGTTTTCCCTGTAAATTTATCTTTTATTATTCGTGTAAATCCTTCTATGAGATAGGTGGCCTGAAACTTGTCCAAAGCATGCAAAGGAAAAGCTTTTACCTCTACTTGATACCCTTTCTGTAAAGCCTCTTCTAAGGACACTCCAGCTGAGACAGTTTTCGGACATGCCAAAACCCCATAAGGGATCGCCTCATAAAGCGTATAGACTTCCTTTCCAGCCGCATGGCGCCCAGCTACGCAACCTTGATGTGTAGCCCCATGAGGTAAACAGCAGTTGGAAGCGAGTTCACCCACAGCATAAATGCCAGGAAGATTTGTTTCCACACTAACATTCATAGCCAGCAAACTATTCTCATTAAAAATTACTCCAGCTTTTTTTAAGCTATTTATAAAGCAACCTATAGCTACCTATCCCCTCTTGGCTGTATTGCTCTTTCCTTCCGCCCGCTGCACCTTAATACCTTCTGAGGTTTTGTCAATCCCTTCTACCTTTATTCCTCACGTCTATTATAATATTAGCTTTCCGAAATGCTTGAGTAAGTACCGCAAAAACAGCCTTACTTTCCAGGGGCAAAAGACAGGGCAACATCTCCAACCTCACTACTCCTGATCTAAAAAAGGCAAATAGTGAAGCAAATTCATATCCAATAGATCCTCCTACCGTGACAGCTTTCTTAGAAAGGTTTTATTAGAATTAATAAGAAATAGAAGCATGAATTTTTTCTTAGCCGAAAGGAAAAGTGGAAATATTGCAAAGCTCCGAGCCAGTGGCAAGACTTACTTTTTCAAACTAATCAGTTATTAATCTTTCTAAACCTTTACATATTCTAACCAAAATCCCACCTTTTTACCATGTGCGCGTAATCAAAACCTAACTTCTCAGCCTCAATGCCAAATTCTTCAGCTTCTTGAGTGCAAGTGCAAATCGCCGAGCAAGCCATTAAAGCTTTAGAAAGGATACATCCCCTATTTAAGTAGGCACCCCTTCATTTTTTTACATCCATCAACGCTACAGATTTGCCAGCTTGCATGGTGTGGATAGCAGCCAGATCACATAGGTTAGTCCTTTCCCTATAGCTGCCCCCTCAAGAGGATATGGCCTATTTTCCATCTTCTTTTCTGTTGCTTTATCAACTGTTCAGATTACTACTCCTCAGGGGATGAGTAAAGAATGGACGTTAAGCTTAAGCTAGAGTTATAGAAGTACTAGAATACAAAAGCCTTATCAAGGGTAGGACCCTTATTCTGCATCTTCATAGGGAAGATTTTCCCAGACGACTAAAGAGTTTTTAGTTAAGGGCAAAAATTTTATTCCAAAATTTCCCCTCTCGCGCCATCCAATATAAAAATCACTTTTCCATTTAGACCCGTAGGATAAACGTAAAGAGATTAAGGGCTTTCCTCCATGTAACCCTAAGTAGAAAGATGTATAACGACCAGCAAAAACTGTGCGCGCTATGGGTTCGTAATGCAAGCAAGAAAAATGGTTTTTATTGATTTTTAAAAGGGTAAATTCGTCATTTACACATCCAGCATTCCCTATCACGTAATGGCAGAAGTTATGTAAAGGATTGCGCACCATCCAAGCAAAAGCCTTAAAAAAGCTAGTAGGCCTGCAAGGTTTAAACAAGGGTAGTTGGGCTTCAGCAAAAAGTCCATGATCATCATTTCCAAAAAGAGCCCATGTGCACCAATGGCCTAAATCAAACCAATAGATTTGGCTACGATGCCGAGGAATTAGATAATAAAGCCAATGAGAAGAAGCTTGAGAATGATAAGTATCATATAAAATCTTCTCTTCCTGCTTTAAAAGGCCTGGAGGCTCAACATAATAACGCTCTGTAGGGTACTTGTAAGCAGCACAGCTATAAAATAATCCAATCATTACACACAATGGTAGATAGAAAAAGTAGCTTCTGGCAAAGTAGTTAGACAAGTAAACTCCTTAACATCAGTTGAATTATTTCTTGCAAGAAATTATAAATAAGGCCATGAAATTGTTTTTAACCCATTTAACACAGAGCCAGTTATGAGTGCCCTACCCAAAAAGAAGTTATGCTGGAATTGCGAAGGTCGTGTCGCATTTTCTGATGAGAACTGCCCTTATTGTGGTGTGTATCTAAGCTCTTCTTCTCTTCTTACCCAGCATGATAAAAGCTTGACCCATATTGCTCCTTTTCCTTCTTATCGTCAAGATCCCTCTGAAACTTATGATATCAATAAAGTAGACGAAGAATCTTCTGAGGAAGAAGAAGACTTGGAGGCAGCTAATTCTTCTGCTAATTATCCAACAAGCTTTCTGCTACCTTTTGTTTTATTACTCACAGGCTCTGTGTTTCTTATTTTTGGAATCATTTTATTCAGTTTTTCTCAAGAAGGCATCCTAACGTTACAATGGAATGCTAATTATTGGGTTTTATATTTAGGAACTGCTGGGCTTTTAATTTTTTTGGGTTGGCGAGCCATGCACCCTTTGAATTAGCAGGTAGGGCTACTTTCAAGAGATTTAAGGGGTAAGAGTATTGGTTAGCTATATAAAAAACCTTATCGATTATCTTATAAGCTTTTCTTCTTTCTTTTTCTTAACTTTAAGCCTTCTTCTGTACAGAAAATGAGTGCTTTTAAGCTGCTTTCTATAAGCAAGGCGCCTATGAGGAAATAAGATCTTAAAAGATCAAGCAGCCCCTCCTCTTTTTTTAAATCATTAAATAAATTTAAGAGAATCCAGGTGAGAATGAGGGCGACTGTTTGCTGTTGCTTTTCATAAACTTTAAAAATTTATCTAAGATTTTTTTTGCTTAATCAAAAACCTTAAGATATAAGCAAAAAAGGAGCCCTCTTGATAAGAAGAGCCCCTAATCCATGCTTTTAAGAAACTTGCTCTCCCACTTCTTGTTGAAGCCCACAGCATTTTTTATATTTTTTACCACTGCCACAGGGGCAGCTTTCATTACGTCCTGCCTTGGGCTCGACAACTAAGGGTTGTAAACGAACAGTAGGAGCATTACTTTCCCTTGCCTCTTCAGCATGGCTTGTAGAAAAAGCAGGTTGAGAGTCTCCATCTAAGTCGGCGACCAGCGAGCGCTGGGTTTCAAGACGCATCTGGGTTAATAAATGTTGGATAGCAGGATGATCCTGCGTTAAGATTTCAAAACGAAAGAGTCCTTGGGCAATCTCGCCTCTTAATAAATTACCTAATTCATCAAAAAGAGTAAAAGCTTCTTGCTTAAACTCCATCAAAGGGTCGCGCTGGCCAAACGTACGTAAGTTAACATCTGCGCGCAAATGATCCATAGCTAAAAGATGTTCTTGCCAACGCTGATCTAGCTTACGGATCATTAGATTACGAATAGCTTCATTAACAGGTTTGGTAGCAGATTTTAGCTTTTCCCCTTGCCCAGCTTGGACAGGAGCTTTTAGATCTTCACGTTCATATTTTTCATTAAAGGCTTTTACGATTTGATCGATCGCTTTTTTTTCAAGATCTATCATATCTGCATGCTCATCATCGAAGTATCCTTCAGGAAAGCTTACAGGAAAGTGGCTAATTAACCAATGGCGATACCCCTCTGCATCCCATCCGCTCTCCTCTCCACGATTTTTAAAATACTTCTCTGCAGCTGCTTGGCAAACAGATTCTAAAACTTCAATAGCCAGAGGCTTAATATCGAGCGCATGTAAAATATCATTACGGAAAGAGTAAATTTCTTTTCTTTGCTTATTCATTACATCATCATACTCTAAGGTATGCTTACGAATTGTATAGTTACGTTGCTCGATACGTTTCTGAGCAGTTTCGATAGATTTATTAAGCATGGAAGCAGAAATCGGCTCCCCTTCAGGAGGACGAAATTTCTGCAACACAGCTGTCAAGCGAGGAGAAGCAAATAAGCGCAGTAAAGAGTCTTCAAAAGAAACATAGAATTTAGATGAACCAGGATCCCCTAAACGAGCACAACGGCCTCGCAATTGGCGATCAATACGACGTGATTGATGACGAGTGGTCCCCATGACATAGAGACCCCCTATTCCAGCGACACCAGCTTCAAGTTTAATATCGGTTCCCCGACCTGCCATGTTAGTGGCAATAGTGATAGCTCCACGTCTACCCGCACTCGCTATAATTTCCGCTTCTCTAACATGATTTTTAGCGTTTAAAACGGTATACTCTAATTTATTTTGTTTGAAAATACGGGAAAGTTTCTCTGAAACTTCTACCGATTCTGTTCCAATCAAAAGAGGACGGCCTGCTTCATGCACCTCACGAACATCTTTTAAAATTGCGCTGTATTTTTCACGTTCGGTCATATAAATTTCATCATTGAAATCTTTGCGCAAGCAAGGTTTATGAGTAGGTATTTCTAATACGTCTAGTTTATAAATTTGCTTAAATTCATTAGCTTCTGTTACAGCAGTCCCGCTCATCCCTGCTATCTTTTCATACATACGGAAAAAGTTTTGTAAAGTTATAGTGGCATACGTTTGCGTCTCTTTTTGGATAGAAACAGCTTCTTTTGCTTCTATAGCCTGATGCAGGCCATCAGAAAAACGCCTACCAGGCTGAGGACGCCCGGTATTTTCATCAATGATAATAATTTTGTCATCCTGAACAATATAATCGACATCTTTTTCCATCAGTAAATGCGCACGCAATAACTGACGAAGATTGTGAGCTCGTTCTTTCCGCTTAGCATCCTCTTCTTGCACTTCCAGTTTTTTTTGTACTCGAGCAGTTTCATCTAAAGAGGCATCTTCATCGATTTGTAGGTATTCATGGCTAATATCTAGCATGATAAAGTCATCGCCATGATCACTTCCTACAACTTCTTTCCAGAGATTGATGCCTTTGTCTGTTAATTCATACTCGTTGCTTTTTTCATCGATGAGAATATAAAGCTCTGCTAAAGCTGTATGCTTTTCTTCTTTATTAGGATCTGCATAATAGTATAAATCCCATTTATCGATCGCAGCTCGAACATCTGGATCCTCTTTCATACGTTTTAAGATTTTATTGTTAGGCGTGCCCTTACCTACTAACCATAGCTTGCGATAAGCCTCTTTTTCTTGTTCTTCTTCTTTTTTATGGCGTTTTGTTTTTATAGAAGAACCTTCACTAAGCTTTAGGCTATCTAAAGTTTTTTTAGCTTCAGAAGCAAGACGATTACATAAATCCCGTTGGAAGCGCACCATATCTGCTACGCTGTGTTTAAGCTCATCATACATTTGTCGGCTGACAGGTACAGGCCCTGAGATAATCAAGGGAGTTCTAGCTTCATCGATTAAAATGGAGTCCACTTCATCAATAATAGCATAATAGTAGCCACGTTGAACTTGCTCTTCTTGGCTAGAAGCCATGGAATTATCGCGTAAATAGTCGAAGCCAAATTCAGAGGCAGTTCCATAAACAATATCGCTGAGATAAACTTTTTTACGCTCTTCCATTGGCGTTTCATTGGTTAAAGCACCTGTGGTCAATCCCAACCAACGAAAAACCGTTCCTACCCATTCACAGTCACGCTGGGCCAGATAATCGTTAACGGTGACTAAGTGAACAGGTTTTTTAGTAAGAGCATTTAGATAAAGAGGCATTACAGCCGTTAGGGTTTTACCTTCGCCCGTTTGCATTTCTGCAATGGAGCCATGATGTAAAGCAATGGCTCCTACTACCTGAACATCGTAAGGAACCATGTCCCATTTCTGATGATAACCTGAAACGTGAATTTCTGTGCCTGCTAAGCGTCTACAAGCGTTTTTTACCACTGCATAGGCTTCTGGAAGTAAGAGCTCTAATGTTTCACCTTTTCTATATCGTTCCTGAAACTCCTGCGTTTTTGCCCGCAGTGCCTCATCACTTAAATTTTGAAATTTAGCGTCATACTCGTTAACTTCTTCTACTATTTTAAAATATTTTCGTCTTAGACGATCCTGAGCTGAACCAAAAAATTTTTTTAAAAATCCAAACATGATATCTCAACTTTTTTAGGCATTTAAGAAGATAAGAATACTTAAAAATTGCTTTTAATACAAGCAACCTGCATAAACTCTAGAAATAAGCCTCAAAAGCATTTTCTTTATTTATATGCTTCAGGGAAGCTTCTTACGCGATCATCTATTAAAAAAAACAAGCCTTTAAGAAGCTAGAAAGTCGCTAAAGGGGTACTTTTTTTTAAATGCAGGCTTAAGTTTTCCTTTTTTAAATTCATTAAAAGAAAAATTAAGTTATCTAGATAAAAGTTTCCCTCCTTTGCATACCTTCAACAGAATCTGTGGAAAGTTTCTTGCTTGGGAAGGCTTGAGATTAAGAATTAGATATACGATTAGGCATGCAGTTGGTAAGGAAGAAAGGTTACCTAAAGCGAAAAATGATAAGCTCTATAAACTTATAAAAAAATTATTTAAAATAAGAATAAAGAGCCGTTTGGTATTTGCCAAGGTCAGCTAAGTGCTTTTCCCATACTCTGACCCATTAAACATTTAATTTCTAAGCCTTGCTGGCTAGCAGCTAGCAGGTCTTGATCAAATTGAATCTTACCAGGCTCAAATAATAAAATAAGGGAAGAACCCCCAAATGAAAAATAGCCTTTTTCATCTCCTTTTTTTTGCAGTACATCGAGTTGATAGGTTTCGTGAATACTACCTACATTAGTCGCTCCGATTTCTAAGAACAAAATACAACCAAAGCAGGATGTAGCTAATTTACAAAGCGTTCGCTTGTTCTTAGTAAAGATATGAATATCTTTTTTTAAGGCCGCAGGATTGACAGAGTAAAGCCAACCATTAATGATTTTTGTTTTGCCGGCCACGCAATCACATGGAAAATGATAACGATGATAATCGCTAGGACAAAGCCGCGCAATGGCCATAGCTCCCTTAGCATAGTGTGCGGCTAAATCAGCATCGTCTAATAAGCTTGTTAAATCAAATTTTTCTCCCTTAACGATAAAACCATCCACTTGTGATAGGTCGGGATAGAATAAGTAACGTCCATCGGCAGGAATAATAGCTACATCCTCTCCAGAAGCAAGAGGGCGAGCTGTGGGCTTAAGCTTGCGAATAAAAAAATCATTAAAAGACTTAAAAGAAGAAACTTCTTCTAGAAATTCCAAGGGGTCTAAGCCAAATTCACGAATGAAAGGCTCTATTTTATTCTTAGACTTTCGTGAGGCTTGCCATTTACCATACCAAGCTGAAAAAAAAGAATATCTTACTAAACTATGTAAAAGTAGAGGGCCTACTATTTTGCTTATCCAATCCTGACCGTATAAAAGTCTTAGGGCTCTGGCCCCATACACTTTTTCTATTTCACGCTTACCATTTTTTCGATCGAGATAGTAAATAATATCCATATCTTTTAAGGGGTGGAACTGCCCTGTTTAGTCGCAAATTGCGAGAAGAAAGTCAATTGGCTTATAAACTCTGTGTCAAAAGTCTGAAGCAGATGGTTGGCTTTTATAGCTTCTAACAATTGATAAGCAGCTTTCACCATATGTAGAGTAGATTCTTTATCCTGAGGATTTTGTAAATAGAAAGATTGCCGCTCTTGGTAATGGAGAAAAATTTCGCGCAAAGCTTTTTGCTGCTCTAAATTCCTTTCAGTAACAAAGATTAGCTGGTCTAAACGTTTAAGTTCATTTTTTACTACTGCTGCAGGTTCTGTTTCCTTCAAATTATAAAAAGGTTCAACAGCAATTAAACGACTTAAACAACTAAATATAGCTATTAAAAAGAGTGTATAGTTCATTATTTCCTAAATTTTTTAATGAGTAGGGAGGAGATTTTTGTTAAGGGCTGAGCTAATCTATCAGGCATAGAGCGTAAAAAAATTTAGGCTTTCTACCTATTTCTCTTACCCACTTAATCTGCCTATGTACTTTCAGCTGCTTTGTAGCTTTTTTCCTAGTGAGGCCTATAAGCCCTTTAAAACAATTGCCTCTTTAGTAAAAAGCTTAAAGTTGTCGCATAATAAGAAAAGAGACCACCGATAGGCTTTTTATGAACAAATGCTTAAATGTTTTGCATTTATGGCTACTTAGCTATTTTTTGACTTCTCAACTCTATAATACGTTTATCAATTTTTGCCAAATTTGTTCCTTGAATGCTGATCTCGCGGTTAATTTCTTTTAGCACGGTAGCCGGATCTAAATTCTCATCGTCTATTTTTATTTTTACGGAAGAAGAAATTTTAGCATTTTCCCATAATTTTTCTCGTAAAGTCTTCATTTGCTCTAAAGCTGTCAGGCGTATATGCTGATCAAGGTCGCTCTCGCTTTTAAAAAAACTTACTATACGCCATTGAGAATTAAGATTTTCATCCAATCTTTTAAGATTTTCTTTATGGGTACTATATTGAATTAAATCATAAAAAGCATTTAGAACATGGATTCGGGAAGCTTTTTCTTCTTCTATTTTTTTATCAATATATTTCATTTTGCGGTAAAATCTTTGAATAGCTATTGCTGCCTGATTTCTTTTATTGAATAAAGCTAGCTGTTCTCTTTTTGCAATCTTTTCAGCCACCAGTACATCCGTTAAAGGTTTAAAAGGCTCATCTTCTGATAAAAGCTTAAGAGGCTCAGACTCCGAAGCAATAAATGGCTTACTGAATACTCTTGATTTTATTTCTTCGGAATAAATAAGAGTTTTAACGGCACGGTCAAAATCTAGCCGATATTGAAAAAGAAAAAATAATTTCAAACTATGAAAAATTTTAGAAGCAATTACAGTAATCTGCGTGGCAAGTGTTTTTGAATGCTTTTTATAAAGGACTTTACAATCCACCTCTACATGGTGCCTAGGATGCCTTATAAGCAAATTAATCTGTTTATTTATTTCAGGATACCAAAAGTGATCCCCTAAGCTGCAGATGCGCATAATATTATTTGCCATACATTAACCATATAAACATGTGACTGTGCATGATATTAACTTAATCTTACAATTTTTAAAAGCTTTATCAAATTTTTATTTTAAATAGTTCACAAGCATTTCTAACTGTTTGGTCTGCTAATTCTTTCAAAGAGATATCTTTTAGCTGAGCAATAGTTTGGGCTGTTTCTACTATATAAGCAGGTTCATTTATTTTTCCCCGACGAGTCTGCGGGGCTAAATAAGGAGCATCTGTCTCTATCAACAATTTATCTAGAGGAATTTTTTTTACAATCTGGCGCAGCTCTTCGCTTTTTTTAAAGGTCAATATCCCACTTATTGATAAGTACCATCCTCGCTCTATGACTTGTTCAGCCTCCTCTATAGTGCCCGTAAAGCAATGCAAAACTCCTGGCTGATGTTTACCCTTACTACTCATATATTCTTTATCTAAAATTTCAAAGAAATCTTTAAAAGCATTTCTACAGTGAATCACCACCGGCAACTTACATTCTAAGGCTAAGTGAAAGTAACGTCGCAAGAAAACTTTTTGAATAGCAGACGAAGAAGCATAATAATGGTAGTCTAGTCCCGTCTCACCTATAGCGACCAAATGTCCGCTATGTGCATGCTTAGCAATAACAGCAAAAACGTTTTCGCCTTCTTTTTCTACATCGTGAGGAGGCGTAGCGGCAGCATTATAAATCCATGGATAATTTTTAGCTAATTCTAAGCCTGCGTTTAGGGTGCTAATACTGGTGCAAATATTTATAACTGAGCACACACCTGCATGCTGCGCACGTTGTAAAATTGAATCAATAGCCGTAAAGGTAGAATCTGTTAAATGAGCATGCGAATCCACCCATTGCATTGCATTTGCCACTATTACTTCATCCTCTTTAAGGAGCCTTTGCTCTTTCTTAGCTCGGGTATCATAGAATATAGCTCTAATAATTTACAATCACCTTTCCACTAGGTGCCAAGAAAGCCAATCAAAGCTTTTTTACCTGTATCTCTTAATTTAGATAGAAGAAAACATTATTTATCCTCCTTAATTGCTTTAATCTTAGTCAACCTTTCCTACTCTAAACAAGAGCAATAAGGAAGATAAAAATAACCTGCTTTTTTAACTGGTAGAAAATCTACGCTATACAATTCTAGGCAAATAATTAATATAAAAAAATTTATTTATCTTTTTTTTTTTCCTTAGGTGCTATTAGGTCGATTAATCTTAATTCCAGCGTAAAAAGTTCTAAAGAAGTCTTTAGCTAAAATCCCCGCTTATTTCCTCATCATTTTATATTTTTTTCTCACGAAAGCCTGCTTAAGCAAGACCTAAAGAGCTAAAGAAGCTATTGTTTCGTTCTCTAGCCCACCTATATAAGATCCCTCTTTAATTATTTCGTTTTCTGCTATAGCTTTGTTAATAGTCATAATATTGTTACCCTCATCTTTTAAGCTCACGCGTTATTTTCTTAGCCAATAGAAGCAATATAAAAGTGCCAACCTGACGCGAGCCTTTAAATAATTTTATCAAGCAGGAAACTCTTTTCTCCCAAGTTAAATTTTGGATTAGAGGGCATTAAAAACAGTAAACAATACAACAGCTAAAAGCGATAATAAGCTAAAGGATAAAAAATTTTACAAGTGGCTTGATGAGAGTTGTCCATGGATAGCTAAAGGGAAGGAAGAGAGCTCTAACATTTTAAAATTTCTTCACAAAGAATAGCCAGACAGCCTTCTTCATAAAAGAAAAATCTTTCCAAAATGGAGTTAACCTAAAAGCAAGTGTATAGATAAATCTTTAAAAATAAAGCTTACATGCTTAAAGAAATAAGAATTAACTTTTTAACTTTTAGCAAAATTACTTTTTTGGCATGGTAAGAAGTGTTCATTATTTATTTTTTTAGTCGTTTGATTATTCGGTAGTAGAATTTCTATCCTAGCGGCTATTTTCTCTCTATAGAGTCTTCTCTATAGGGAAAGGAAATATAATAAATCTGCGAATCTAAGAATTAGGGATCAAACAATAAAGCTTATTAATAGTTTTTGTAAAAAGGAAGTAACATGGCTATTGGACAAAGCGTTAATTCACAATTTTACTCTCAAGATTTTTGCATTGAAAACCTTTATAAACTCCATGAACTAAATTTAGGTGAATCTCTAGAAAAAACTATTCAAGAGCAAGCCGACAGCGTAGCATGCATGATGCCAGATCATAAGCTAAATAGAATCAATAATCAGGGTTTTATTACTTATAAATTTGATACGGAGAGAGTTAGGACGTTAGGGGAACGTATTTCTAAAAAAGCTAAAGGAATACCCCTAGGTCATACTGATTCTTTTCTCCACGAGCCTACCCCTGGATTAAGTACAGCCTTCTTAGTCGCGCCTCAACATGTTGTTACTGTGGCTCACTGTGTTACACGTTCAAACCCCTATACGAAATTAAAACCCAAAAAAGCAAGGGGCGTAATTGTTCGAACAAGTCTAAAAGCGCAAAGCGAATTAGAACGTATTAAATTTGTGTTTGGTTTTCAGATGAAAAGCCAAAACATGAGGACTGAGGATTATGAATTTTGCGAATCAGATGTTTACAGTTTTAAAAAAGTTGTTTTTTTTAATTATACATGTGCGCCGGATTACCTAATTGATTGGGCTCTAATAAAGTTAGATAGAGAAGTTATCGGGCGTCCACCTTTAGCAGTTAATTTTATAAAAAAGTCTTTATTAAATAAAAAAATCTTTATGCTAGGACACCCTCGGGGTTTACCCTTGAAAATTCATCTAGGGGCCTCCGTAAAAAAAGAATGTAGTGATCAACATATTGAAACTAATCTAGACTCTTTTCATGGAAATTCAGGCTCCCCGGTAATCGACGAAAATCTAGAAGTAGTAAGCATCCTTTTTGCAGGAAATGTAAGTAATAAGCCCTGGACCACACCATCTGGCTATGAAGCCAGCACAAAAATGAATCTTCCTACTAACCAATTAAGGCCTAACCCCACCAACCGCACCCATTTGTGCCAAACCACTCATGGCATGTCTTTCGTAAAAATTCATTTAAAAAAATTAAAGCTAAAAAAGCAGAATAAAAATCTAGAGACTGCTGAGTTAAGTGAAATGGGAGCTCATTACCTAAATTTCTATCTTAGCATTTGTATTTCCGACCAGGAAGATGAAGCATGGATCTGCTCGGTTAAAGCAAAAGCTTTTAAATATCTAAGCCAAGCTGCTATCGAAGATCATCGAGAAGCCTTATGCAATTTAGGCATATGCTATGAACGATCACTAGGTACAAGAAGAGATTTAAGGAAAGCTTTTGAGTGTTTTAAAAAGTCTTTCGATAATGGCTATAAAAATGCGGCTTACCATTTATTCCAGTGCTATGAAAGTGGAATAGGAACGGAGAAAGACTCAAAATTAGCTCAATATTATTTTGACCTCGCTCATGCCTTCGGTCATAAAGATGTAATAAAAATTGAGGGACCAAATTGCCTATTGATGTAATTGTACGAAAAAATGTATATAAAAAGTTTTTGAGGACACTTATACCAAGGAAACGATTTAGGCATGCAAATAGCTCTTTTGAGGAATCAACGAGATTTTCATCTGTCAGCTAAGACAATATTCCAAGAACCTTTTAAGCAAGCTTATAAAAATTTTAGCATAACTTTTTGTAATAAGGCTTACTGCTCAGATCAGCTAGAACCCCTATCCATTAGCAAGAAAATCGTTTGCTTATTCACAGCTCTAATCTATTGTGTGCCTATCATTAATACAATTATATTCGTTTTCAAAGAAATACTAGGTTCTTATAAACACAAAATTCAATGGAAAAAATATTATGAAAATCACCCTTTAAATAAATTAACCGATAATAACCTGAAAATTTTAAAAAAATCCCTTTCCTCAGCTATTTTGTCTATTAATTTTGATGACTCCCTTAAATATGCTAATACTCAAGAATGTAACCTAGCTGAATTAGAGTTCAACTCTGAAGGAAAGTTGAAGAATGTATATTACGGTCACTCCCTATGGGATGAAGGTTATGAAGGGCGGGGATTTAATCTTAAAAATGATTCTTTTTATGTGCTTTTATCTATTCAAATTTCAACTTCTAAAGCCTATAATCATAATCCTTATTACCTAGAGGCTGAAGATTTAGAATATTATAAGGAACACTATCCCCCTCGCATCCAGGAAACTCTCGAGCTCATGCTTGATAAGCTTAACAATAAATATGCTGAATTAGCTCTTGTAAATTTTAAGAAATCCCAATATGACCCGCTTGTTTGTAAGGTGGTCTATTTATAGCTTTCTATTCTAACCTGCTGTTTCTAGAGCCTTCTCTTAGTCAACAATAAGAAGAAAGGAAAAAAATTTAAATATCTTATTGCTAAAGTCTGTATAAAGATTAAACTCGGCCTAGATTAAAAGTAGCTTGGAAAAACGCCCAGTAAGTTTATCAGCAAAAGAAAAATAGAAATCTATTTCGCAAGCGCTTTTAAAGGCTAAACGAAAAATTACAAAACTTAATTGCTCAAGGTTATTTATTGAATAAGCTATCCCTTAGCTTTTTTAGAAAGTATTCTCTTTGCCAGCCAATCCACTCCTAGTGAAAACCTTTGCTAAAAAATATTTATAGAGAAGCTAGAATGGGATTTTAGTCTAAAAGCGTTGGGCAAGGGCGTTAACTTAAACCCTTATAAAGAAACAAAGCATACAAGATAAAAAAATCCTCAGCCCTTCCTAATAGATATAACGCTTAAGAAAAAATCTTTCCGATTATCAAATAGGTAAGTTTCAAGGCTTAAGCTTCTTGCTGAAAAAATCTTGGACGCCGCCATTTAAAGCTAATGACTTCATTGACAATCAGCATGCCTAAAAGGATTAAACCTGCTGAAAAAATGCCGCCTGCCGTTAAAGCTTCATTAAGAAATAAATAGCCTAATAACATGCCTACCGCAGGAAAGAAACAAGAAACCATTGATATAGCTGTAGGACCGCAGTGCTCTAAAAGATAGTAATAAATCAAAAAAGCTAAATATGTACCTAGCAAAGTTAACCCTAGAATAGCTAGTATGCTAGTTAATGAAGGGAAGATAAAAGTAGATTTTGTCTCTATAGAACCTAAAACAAAAGGTAACATCATCCATGCTGTCATGAATAATTGGGCTGTTGGAGCTACAAAACGAGGTTGCCCAGCAATAAACTTTTTAGCATACACATGGCTAATAGCATAACAAAAAGCACCTATTAAAGCAGCAGACATACCTATAAAATCTCCATCCATGCCTTGAGCAATGTTAGGGGAAAATAGTAATAAAATTCCACAAAAGCTTATTAAAATTCCTATGAGTTTATGAATAGACATTCTATCATTTGGTAAAAACAAATGAGCCAAAATGGCTGTAAACATGGGTGAACAGCCATTGAGTATTGCTGCAAGAGCGCTTTCTATAGAGGTCTCAGCATAACAAAATAAGAAGGAAGGAAGTCCCGAAGAGAATATGGCCATAAAAGCTGAATGTTTCCAAAAAGTAAGGCTTTTTGGTAAAGATCCTCCCTGTAAGCGTAAAGCTATCCAAAATATTAAGCTAGCTAGGCTAACTCGCAGAAAAACAATAGTGGCAGGATTAAAATCAACCAACGCAAGTTTTATCAAGAGGAAACAAGGGCTCCACATCAATGTCAGAGCCAGTATTAAAAGCGATCGCTTGATAGGTGTCATATTAAACTAAAGAATAATTGTTGTATTCATGATACCTATAACAAAGAAATAATCGCAAATGAAAAAACGGGAGTATTTTTTCTCCCGTTTTAAAACTATAAAAAGTAGAGCTTTAACTATTGACCCACAGTCCAACGCAAGAAGTTAGTCAATTGAAGAGGCTTGCCGCTTTGCTTGGCTCGATCTTCAACGATCTGGGCAATCGATTTGCTATCATCCCTAATGAATTTTTGCTTGGTTAAGCATACACTTTCATAGTAGGCATTGAGCTTACCTTCCACAATCTTATCGATAAAATTCTCTGGCTTGTTTTTGATCTGGCTTTTTGCAATCTCTTTCTCATTGTTTATAAGCTCTGGGGGAACTTTTTCAGGAGAAAGAAATTCTGGATGAGCAGCCGCTACATGCATAGCGATATCTTTAGCTAAAGATTGTTCCGCATCCGAGCCTTCTATCTCAACCATTGTAACGACCTTACCACCAAGGTGAGAATAAATACCAATCGATTTAGATGGAGACTTTGCAGTTGTAAACAAGCGTTTAATCTGGATATTTTCGCCAATCGTTTGGACGACTGTTGCACGATATTGGTCGATAGATATGGAAGTATCTTTAGAATAAGGCTGCGCAAGAAATGCTTCTAAAGAAGCAGGATGGGTTTTAGCAATTTCTGCAGCAATGTTTTCCAAAAACTCTTTAAAACGCTCGTTTTTGGCTACAAAGTCTGTCTCTGAATTAACTTCAACAATAGCAGCAGTCTTGTCATTTTCAAAAAAGCCAATCATCCCTTCATTGGTGGTACGACCTTCCTTTTTAACAGCAGAAGCAATGCCTGCTTTACGGAGATTTGAAATAGCAAGCTCCATATCCCCATGAGCCTCTTCCAAAGCTTCCTTACATTTTCCCATCCCTACGCCGGTTCTCTCGCGCAGTTCTTTAATCATTGTAGCAGTAATAGGCATCTTGGACATAAATTAAACCTCCGAAATTGCAGAAGCTTTTTCATCGGCCTCATCTTTTTCATCATATTTGCCGCTTACACCTTCTTCGTTTTCCTCATCTTCTCTTACATCGCCTTTGCCGAATGCAATTTGCATTTCATTTTTCTTTTCTATAATAGCATGAGCTAATGCTTGGATGATAAGTTTAACGCTTTTAAGAGCATCGTCATTACAGGCAATGACATATTCGATAGGGTCAGGATTACAGTTTGTATCCACTAAGCCCATCACAGGAATGCCTAATTTGTTAGCTTCAGCTACAGCGATATGTTCTTTACTTGGATCTACTACGATCACCAGGCCTGGTAGCTTACGCATCCCTCTTATTCCTGAGAGATTGCCATTGAGTTTCAAGTAGTCCTTATTTAGCAAAGAAAGCTCTTTCTTTGTTAACCCTTCTCCACCAGAAGTAATACGTTTTTCAATACGTTCAAGCTTTTTAATGGATTGACGGATCGTTGACATATTAGTTAACATACCACCTAGCCACCTTTCGCAAACATAAAATTCTCCCGCTTGCTCAGCTAGCTCACGTACGACTACTTTCGCTTGTTTTTTTGTCCCCACAAATAGAATGGAACGATGTTTTGCGACCACCTCTTTAACTACTTCTGTAGCCAATCTTATTTGTTGAAGTGTTTTAGCTAAATCTATGATGTATAATCCATTGCGCGCTTCAAAAATGAAACGTTTCATTTTTGGATTCCATCGACGGGTTTGGTGACCAAAGTGAGCACCAGCCTCTAGAAGATCTTTAATAGTAACATTAACTTGTTGTTGTGTTGCCAAGCCTTGTCCCTTTATTTTGACGACGGCATTCTACTTAGGATAGAATTTCGGTCTTGGTTGATATTAGAATTTGTAAATTGAGCGCCTGATCAGAATCGAACTGACACTCGTAGCTTGGAAGGCTACTGTTCTACCATTGAACTACAGGCGCATTTAATGATTGCGAGCTAAATTATACCTGATAGGCTAATTCTTTTGCAACATCAATTCAATTTTTGCAATCCTATTTTGCTTTAGAATTCAAAATCGTATATTCTCAAAGCCGGGCAATAAAATCATGGCAAGACATATACATTCCTCTTCTCGCAGAGCAAAAAGCAATCTTAATATACCCGAAAAGGCTAATAAAATCCTTAATCTGATTTTTATCGCCTTGGTTGTAATTATCCTGCGCATTTGGTACCTGGCTGTTATTCAATATGAGGTCAAATTAGAGGAGGCCCTTAAGCCTCAACGCAAGACTGTCATTGAACCCTCTAAAAGAGCTACTATTCGCGACCGCTTCAACTATCCCTTAGCTCTGAATAAAATTTCTTATCGGGCTGCTATCATCTACTCTCAGCTGCGCCAGATTCCTTCTATTAGATGGGAAAAGGATGCTCAAGGAAATAAAAAAAAGAAATTTAAACGTAAAGAGTATATTACACAGCTGGCCCAGCTACTAGGAGAAGAGCTTCACTTAGATCCTCTAAGGCTTGAAGACCTTATTCATGCTAAAAGCTCATTTTATGGGCAGATACCTTTCGTAATTAAAGAAGATCTTACCGAAAAAGAATATTATCGCTTGAAAATGCTTGAAAAAGACTGGTTAGGTATTCATGTGCAAAAAGTACCTAAGCGCCACTATCCTAAAGGGCGTGTAGCGGCGGATATCATTGGCTATATGGGGGCGATCAACCGTCAGGAATATGATAAGATCATGCTGGAGATCAAAGTACTAGAAGCATACATTCAAGGTAGTGATGCAGGTGACGAAATACCTCTTCCCTCCGGTATTGACAATTTAGCTCAAGCCCGCCAGCGCCTTCAAGATCTCCTCGATCATGCTTATACGATTAATGACTATGTAGGGAAAGCAGGTGTTGAAGGCAGCTTTGAAAATAATCTAAGAGGCTATCATGGCAAGAAAAGTTATTACTCTGATTCTCGTGGCAATTTCTTAAGAGAATTATCAGGCTCGCATGAGCCTGTAGCAGGACAGCGTATCCTTCTTACGATTTCGGCTGAGCTGCAGGAATATGCAGAACAACTTCTCATTCAAAATGAGCGCATTCGCGAAACGCGTTTATCAAAATACCTTTCCAAGCCTACCAAGCAACCATGGATTAAAGGGGGGGCTATAGTAGCATTAGATCCCCAATCAGGAGAAGTTCTTGCTTTGGCCTCTTACCCCCGCACAGATCCTAACGATTTTATTCCCGCTGCTAATCCCGAGGTGGCAAAAAAGAAAATGGCCAGCATCATTCGCTGGTTTGAAAGTGAGAATTATGTAGCTGAAATGTGGGATCAAAAACGCCCGTTAGAAAGAGAATTTTATCAGGAGGAAGCTAAAGAATTTTATGAAGATACTTTAATGATTGATTGGAATAATTATTTAAAACTTATACTAAAAGCCGATACTCCAATCATGCAGGCCATCCAAGGGGTGGATAGCGTGCAAAAAGCGGTAAGCATCCAACAAGCTATCGATCAGTTAATTGAATTAAGTGGCACCTGTAATATCTATCTGCTGTTAAAGTTACTGTATGGCGAAGATGGAATTCACGTCCAAAAAGAAAAAATTTCCCTTCAAGCAAAAATGGCGATTGAAAATAATCTAAAAGTACATGCCGACAGTGTTGAGCAGCAAAAAAAAATATTAGATCCCTATTTTTCTGCTTTATTATTACATTATGATAAGATCTTACTTATGGATCTATGCCGCCTTGCCGTCTGCAGCGATCGCTTTTCTCCCCAGCTCCTTGCTGCAAAAGGACACCAATCGCTTGAGGATTATAAAAATTCTTCCGCTGCCTACATTTCTTTACAAGAAACAGCGCAAAAGATGGCTAAGGAATTATTTCATGAACAACATTTCCTACCCTGGCGCCAAGAAAATGAAAAGCTTTTTTTAAAAGAAAAACGGGCAGAAGAAAAAGCTCATCATCAATACCCCAAGCCTTATATAGACTATTTTGATAGGCAAGAAAAAGAGATGTTTAATTCATTTTGGAATGAGCATCAAGGGGACTTACTTTTAGCCTTTTTGACGGGTCGCATTTCACCTCATGTATCGGTAGAAATTATACCCTATCTTAATCATTTCTTAACCTGGCATAACGAACTGCAAGCAGGTGCTCATGCGGCGCTTCCTTGGAAAAATGCCTTTTTTAATTTATCTTTTGTTTTGAAAGGATTAGATGATGGGTTGGCGAAAGATTACTTGCGTACTTTTCGCAGCTTTCACCATCTGGATAGACCCTTACTTGGATATTATCGTTACCTCAACAAAACTAATGGAAAGCAAATAGAAAAAGATCTTGCTCGTGCTTTTTATCCTCTACGGGGATATGGTTACGGGCGTTCTCAAGCCTATAGGCAAGCTGCAACGCAGGGCTCTATTTTCAAGTTAATTACCTCTTATGAAGCGTTAAAGCAACGCTATCATCATCTGAACAATGATAAGCTCTCCCCAAGCAGCCTCAATCCTTTGATTATGGTCGACCAGATCTTTAAAAAAGGTAGGGATACTTTTGTAGGTTATCATCAAGATGGCACTCCTATTCCTCAATATTACAAGGGGGGCCGTATGCTTAAAAGCCATGCAAAAAACATTGGTAAAATTGATCTGATTCGGGCAATTGAAACCTCTAGTAATCCTTATTTTTCTATTCTAGCTGCAGAGTATTTAAGCTCTCCGGAGGATCTTTCGCGGGCAGCTTTAGATTTCTCTTATGGCACCCGCACAGGTATAGACTTGCCTGGTGAAATTGCAGGAAAAGTTCCTAATGATCTTATGACTAATCGTACAGGCCTTTATGCTATGGCTAATGGTCAACATACTTTAGTCGTTACTCCCCTGCAGGCTAGCATCATGCTGTCTGCGATAGCTAATAAAGGGCATGTTTTGAAGCCCAAGATAGTTTCTTTAACAGCCGGATACCGTTCACAAGCACAGAGTAAACAGCCCCTTGAAGCTGCCTGCCTTGATCACTCCCAAATCGTGAAAAAAGCTCCTACCCTCGTTCAAAGAAACCTGTTTATGCCTGATATTATTCGCAATATTTTGCTTATTGGAATGCATAAAGTAGTTTTAAAACAATTATCTGAGGGATTGACTAGCCTTTCCCGCTTATATCGTGAGTATCCTGAGGCTATTGCCGATTATCTTGAGCTCAAAGACGAAATGGTTGGAAAAACCAGCACAGCTGAATCCATGGAGAATATTGACTTAGACTTTTACGATGGGACAAACCTTTATACTCACGTCTGGTTTGGAGGCATTGCTTTTAATCAAAAAATACCTAACGATTCGCATGCTCTCCTCTATCTGGATCGCTGGGGCAATCCTGAATTGGTGGTCGTGGTCTACCTAAAATATGGCGCCTGGGGAAAAGAATCGGCTCCTTTAGGAGCTCAAATGGTGCGAAAATGGCGAGAAATCAAAGCTCGTCATGAAGCTCATCGCTAATTGCGAAATGTTTTACGTGAGATTTTAAACCAAATTTTACTTCATTCAGCTCTTAAGAGTTTTGCTTTAAAAGCTTATACTCTTCCCCTCTTAGAGGGTTAAAAAATAAGCCACGCTTAAATCTAATGCTCTTTTTTATATGACAGCCGCTTATAAAAAAAATACTATTAGAAAACAGCCAATTGTCTATTTATAAGCTTTTAAGCAATTCTTAATAAAACTATACATTTTAAAAAACTATCTTTAATTAAAAAGAAAATTTTCAGAAGATTTAAGTGCTTATTTAGATTCCATTTTCTCTCAGATTTATAAACTAGCCCCTTCTTTATTTTGCAAAAAAAGCTCTACTTCCATGTATAGCTCTATTTTTAGAGATGCTTAAGCTAGCTCTCTTAAGAGTTAACCATTGAAAAATATCATTTTGCAGAGTATGGTGGATGCTTAAATTAAACTTTATTTTATCGGAAAAGTGGCTTTTATGAAGGATGAAACTCTTATCAATTCACCGCTAGGAAAACAGACATTTTATAATACTGCCTATGATCCTAGCTTACTATGCCCTTTACCTAGAGATAAACAACGCCAAGCCCTTGGGATCGCCGATGTAAATTTACCTTTTCAAGGCTACGATGTTTGGAATGCTTATGAGTTGTCATGGCTTAACGTAAAAGGAAAACCTCTCCTAGCGATAGGAGAATTTTTCTTTCCTTGCCAATCCCCTTATATTGTAGAATCTAAATCCTTTAAGCTTTATTTGAACTCTTTCCATCAAACCACTTTTGCCAATCTTGAAGATGTTCAGGCCATCTTAGAAAAAGATTTAACAAAATGTGTGGGCCAGCCAGTAAAAGTTAACCTTATTCAATCTAAAGATTATGCAAGCCTTTGCTTTAAAAACCTCCCGGGGTTTTGCTTAGACAACTTAGATATTGAAACCAATCTTTATGCAGTCGATCCCTCCATTCTTGAACATGCAGCAGAACTTGTGGAGGAAGAATTTTATTCTAATCTTTTAAAATCTAATTGCCCGGTTACTAAACAACCTGACTGGGCAAGCCTTTACATTCATTATATAGGGCCTAAAATTAACAAAGAGGCCCTTCTTAAATATATTATCTCCTTTCGCAGCCACTACGAATTTGGAGAGCATTGTATTGAACGTATTTTCATGGATGTGCAAAAACATTGTCGCTGTCATAAGTTAACAATTTATGGCCGGTACACAAGACGAGGGGGCATAGATTTAAATCCCTTTCGTTCAAATTTTGAAAGCTCCTTAAGAAATATCCGGGACTATCGCCAATAAGTGGGCAAAAGATGAAAAGGCGTAAAGCAAAAAAAGATTTTAAGAGAAGAATAGGAAAAATATTTCCTGATCATACCTTTTGAGCCAATTCTTAGACAGTCCCCTACTTTATAAAATCTCTTTATTTGAGCAGAGAGACATGTTTCAGAGAGCTAGGTATGCAGACTAAGTTTTTTTAAAACCTATTATTTTCCTGGTGAGGAGAAATGCAATCCCATTAATTTCTCTGGATCCTCCTTTTGATGGCCCTTATTGTTATTTTTATAGAGAGAAAAAAACCTTTTCCTTCCGAGCTTTCAAAGTAGATGCAAAGAAGCTGATAGCAAAAACATTTACTTCTCCTTTAACTTTCTGTAGGGCTAAAAACAAAAGTAACTCTTTTCTTATCTGCTAAATGTTCTTTATAAGGCATATAAGTTTTCAAATCTGAAAGAGACTCATAAGTCAAGTTAACAGCCACATGATCAAATATTTTTATTAAGAGATCCGCTTGTCCACTAGCTGGCATGGCATCGCTAACGACCAAGACCCAATCGTATCTTTGTACAAGCTGGTCTAATAAATTTTTGAAACGCTGGGAGCCGATTAACTCTACGGCAAAACGTGAGACACCTCCTTCGTAAATACAATCGTAAGAGCCCTGAGAAGTAATCATGGGTTCTTCAATCTCTCCTTGCAGATATTGAATTAATCCCGTCCCATACCCTTGGCAAGTTGCTTTAAAGCAGATAGGTATTAAGACAACCTTTTGACCAAGCTTGGTTAAGAGCTTGGCTAAATGATAAGAATAATCAATTCCTGCTCCATTAAGGAGAAGTAAGGACTGTCCTATCGGCGCCTGCGAGCTATTGGCCATATAAGCAATCATACGACGCAGCACATCTAAATCTTGATCCATCAAATTTTCATTAGACTCATTAGAAGCTTTAGGAGTTAGATGGCCAGAGAAGTGTAAATCATTAGCTTTAAGATTAGAGGGGCTCACCCGAATGCCAGAGATAGTAGATTTAATAATAAAGAAGGTAAAAGTTATAAAGGCCCCGGTAAACGCACCAAAGGCAGCATACAACAAACTACGGGGAGACTTTGGATGCAGAGGAGGCAGAGCAAAATCCTGAGGATAAGATTGCAAGATCTCTAAATTACTCGTCAAATTTTTTGATTCTACTAAACTTGTAATTTCTTCCACCATCTTTTGATTGATGAGTAGCTGCTGATCGATTAAACGCTCTTCGACCCATTTGTTAGGTAGATCCTTCATTTCTTTACGCAGCTGTTCTTGATGCTGAACGATGAGGTTAGTCTCCTGCTTTAAGTCATTTAAGCGTATAGCCATGTATTCCTGCATGTGCTTATCTAAAATAGAAATTTGCTGACGTAACAGGCCTAGTGTTACACTTTGTAGGGAAACAATTTTTTCCTTAATTAGCTGTTCTTTAAGCTTATGAAGCGTAGCAGCTTGATTTAGGTGTTGACGCAAGAAATCTTTTTGAACATCTAATTGTTCTTTCAAACGTTCCATTTCTTTAGCACTACGATTGTTTTGATCTTTGAGGGCCTGAACAATTTGCGAAGCTTTAGAAATCATCTCGTTGGTGACAAAATCATTTTGAATTCCACTCATTGAAGTAACTTCAAAGTGAGGATTTTTCAGCTGCTCAATCATAAAATCCAGTTGGCGGATTAAACCTTGCACTTCATTAAGCATGCGAGTGTAAGAGATATATAATTCCTTAGAAGTGGTAATATCAATCCCTTGAAATTCATTTTGAGGGCTTTGCTGAAAGGCTAAGCGCTCTTGAATGACTTTTTCTTGCACATCAAAATGATGTGTTAAATTTTTTAAATAGGCTATAAAGTTTTCTTTCGCTGTTTTTAATGCTAAAGCCCTGTCACTCCTTTCTTCTTCAGAAAAACAACTATCCATATCATTTTGGGCGACTAACAATTTATCTTGCCAAGCTTGTACAGCAAATCTTGAATCATTAACTAGATTATCTATAGTAGGCTGGTCTTGCCCACTTTCTAAGCTTCTTAGCAAGCAAGTAGCTTCTGTAGATAAACGCTTGGCTTGTTCTAAATCTAATAACTGTTCTGTAAAGCTATCATGAAAAGTATGATTACCAACAGGATAAGCATTTTTTAAAGCCATATCTAAGGCATCGCTTTGCTGCTTTAAAGCTCTAATTTCTGCCAATGATTGGTTGATAACCCCTGGATCGCCTTGTAGATCATAAAAAGCGCAGTTTTCTTGCTGGGCATGGCTTAATCTTCTAATTGCTAATTCTATATCGTATAATTTCTGCTGGTAATGCGTTTGATTAGCAGAATAAAACTCTATGGCTTTAAGGGAATTAAAAAATCCACTGGTAGATATATCCGATGACATATTTTTTGCATGAGCAACCATCATTTGACGCAACTTAGCTCCCATTTCCTGCTGGCGTTTTTCTAAGTAAGCAATCTGCTCTTGAGAAATACGCTTTTGCTCCTGGCGAATATGTTCCTGATAAATCAGCATCATAGAATTTAAAATTTCTGTGCCTACATGGCGATTAGCATGTTGTAATTTGATATGAAGGAGATTGCGGTCATTTTGATCCGCTTGGATAGATAAGGCGGCCAATAAATCTTCCGATACTCTGTGCAAGGGCATCAACTCTAAATACCATTGAGTACCGGCCAAAGGCTCAGAGGATTTCCTCATGACAGTAAAAGCATAATCTTTACCTGTTACTTTTCGCCCCCATTCATGCTTCCCTATCTTTCTATTATTTTCATCGTAAATTTCAAAAAATTCTTCGTTAATGAAATGAAGAGTAAAAACTTTAGAAATCTCATCGTTGTAAGCTACATCTTGAAGCCATAAACTTGGGGGATGATCAGGTAAGATGGGCTTTTTAAGGGCAACGAAATGAGCATATTCAACTAGAATATTTTCCGGTATGGATCCCAGTAAATCAAAGCGGGGTTCCATTTTAACCAATAAGCCCTGCAAGCCCCTTCGGTAGATTAGCTTCTCCATAAGCTTGCGAGATTTGATAGTAGCTAAAGCTTCACCTTCAGTCTCATTAGCACCAGAAATAAGAAGCTGGCTCAATGTAGAAAGACCCGACTTTGATTTACCTTTGTCTTTGAACGTGCCAGAAATATTGTAAATGACCGGCCGAGATAGAGCAAAGCAGGCAGCCAAGATGCAGCAAAATAAGGCCGTAGATATAATAGCAACCTTATGTATCTTTAAAATATGCAAAAGATCAGTGATGGTAATCACACTTTCTGAGGGATGTTTATCTATGGGCGGCATTTTTAAGGTAAACCTCTACTACAATTAATCGTTAATTAACTGATATGTTCCATATCCTGCTTGAAGGCCAGTAAAGCTAGGAATCAACTGCTCGATAAATCTGTTCCATTGCGTCAAAGGCTTTTCGGCTACATAGACAGTATCCCCAGGCATCAATAATAGGCTATCGTTAGGCAAATGCACAATGTGATCTAAAGAGACTAGGTAAACTTTAGGACAAAGCATATTTCCACGGATCACATGGATACAATTGCCATTGCCCGTAAAAGGAATACCTCCGGCCGTTACTAGAGCTTCACGTAGAGAAATAAAGCCGTAGGGAACATTGATTGGGCGAGGAGCCCGCACCTCTCCCATCACCATAACTGTCGCATCCGAAGGAGCAGCAATAAAGATTTTATCTCCTCCACGCATTACAATGTTCTGGTTCATATCCCCTTCATTGATTAACCTATGCAAATCAATAGGCAATTGACGTCCCTCGCGCATTACATAGCTCTTAAATAAGTTAGCGCCTGGTGGAATATGAGATCTAGCAAGCACTTCATAAAGACGCATTTTTCCATCCACCGGTACGGTAGGAATAGAAACTAAACCTATCAACTCTACCCGACGTTGTAGGCGATCACGATAATTGACATAAACTTCTATATCCTGAATTTGGTCCCTAAAAACTCTTTGCAATTCCTCACGAGCTTCTTCTAAAGTAAGCCCTTTGACTTCAAGGGGAGGTAAATCTGGCACATCTATTTTTCCTTGATAGACTTTAAATCCACCCGTTGATTCATTGATAAACTGAATAGACTGCATTAAATCTTTACGCGTGGGGTGATAAACAGCAATGTTTAAAATATCATCTTCAGCGATCACATCGCGATACTCTAACATATCCTCTTCTGCTAGCTCTCCAAGCTCTACTCCCTCAAGCTCCAAGATAGCTAGCTTTCCTTGACGTATGCGATAAGAGTCTATCACAAATTCGTCAGGTCCCATAATAGGATAATCAAAATTAGCAGTTGAGCAAGAAGCGAAAATTATAAGGAGAGATAGATTTAGTAAAACAAAAGGCGAAAACAAAAAATTAATTTTTACTTTCTTTCTTTTCTCGCTTAAAGGCATGTCATAAGCCTCGTTGAATAAAATGAATTTTTAAACTGGATAGAATTAAAGCAATCTTTCTTCTCTTAATTCAATCTACCTTATTTATGTCCCTTAAAATTGCATTATAGCTTTAAATACAGATAATAGAATCTACAACAGCTTTTTTGGAGGGAATAACAAGGCAGTATAATGATGTTAAACCTATTGCATTTTAAGAGGTAGTAATTTTTTTCCAGTAATACTTTTGGCTACTTAAAGCTTTTTTCCACCACAGGGGAGCATTAATGCTAGCCTGCCCTAAGCGATATCCTGCCCATTTAGCACCTATATGCATTAAAGCATAAGGCAGCAATAAAGGTTTTTCTTGATACAGCTGCTTGAGCATGCATGTAGCATAGTGATTCCCTCTCATTTGGTCGCCTTCCGCACAATTTAAAATATTTTCATATTTTTTTCGCATTAATCCGGTATCAAAATATCGGCAGAATTCTTGGCGTAAACTATAGCGATGAGAGTGCCTCACTTCCGCCTCTGCTACATAAGCAATTTTATGTCCTATTTTTAAAAGCTGAGCAGTCGCTAAAGTATCTTCCCCTAAAAGAACAGGATGAAAGCCCTTAATTTCATCTAAAGCGCTGTTTAAGTACGCAGCGCATGAATCGGAACAAAAAAATGTATAGGAGCCATAACGGCGTCTATCAGCAATACTTCGAATTTCACTTCGAACCGGATAATTGTAATAACGAGGAAAAGATTCAAAAAAATCGGCTCCTTCATGGGGAATTTGCCTAGCGTAGGCGATCGATGCTTTACCCTGTAGAATGGGTTCAATCAATTTTTCCAAAACTTGCGGATTTACCGCATAGGCATCAGGGGTTAACATGACTACCAAGTCGGTGCCTAGGTGTTTCCTTGCTAGCTCGCGGGTTTTACCATGGTTGAAAGTTGCTTGTGGGATTGATAAAACTTCTACACCTAATGAATAAGCAAGCGACCTAGTTTGATCCTTCGATGACGAATCTACTACCAGGATTTTTGGGCTTAGCGAAGACTGCATGATAGGACTAAGACAGCGTACCAGATGCTTTTCAGCATTTAATGTTAGAACAACTACGCCCACTGATTTCATAACCTTTGAACTACCTTCCTTAAATTCATTTAATGTGTGAGGAGTTAGAATTTTTAGCCTTCCATCTCTCTTTCATGGCGATTTCTACCTAGAGAAGAACAAACAGATTAAACCACATTAACTCTCAATCCAACAAATTTCATCCTATTTCCTAAAAAATGCTAATTTAAGCTTAAAACCCTCTAATTTGCAAAAACATTTTGTTTTTATCTGTTTTTTTGATAATTTTCTGCCTTAAAGCAATTTTTAACATCTCTTTTCCTGCGTACCAACCCTAGGATAATTAAATTTCTATGCCTACCCTACATAACAAATTCAGCACTCTTAGTGGAATATTACTTGTTTCAGGCACTTGTATTGGTGCAGGCATGCTTGCTCTGCCTGTGGTGACTGGCTTTTCAGGATTTTTACCAGCTATGGCAGTCAATCTTATCTGTTGGATATTTATGCTAATCACTGGCCTGCTTTTTTTGGAAGCCACGCTCTGGATGAAAGAGGAGGCGAACGTATTATCTATGGCCGCACGCTTTTTTGGACCTGGCGGCAAGTGGGTAGCAGGCGCAGCTTTTCTCTTTCTTTATTATTGCTTGGAGGTCTCTTACATTGCTGGCGGTACTCCTCTTTTTATCTCCCAAGTCGAAAGCTTGGGCTTTCATCTCGCAGGTTATAAAGGCTACATAGCCTTCGCTAGCCTTTTTGGTTTCGTTGTTTTCTTAGGCTCGCAAGTCATAGACCGGGTAAATTTGATCCTTATGATAGCGCTTGTTTTCTCTTACTTTTTGCTCATAGGATTAGGAAGTACCGAAGTACAAATAAGCTTCCTTACTCGAAGAAATTGGAACGCATTTTTATTAGCAATGCCTACCCTTTTTAGCGCCTATGGCTACCATAATATTATACCTTCTTTAACCACCCTTATGCACCGTAATGTGCAACAACTACGAAGGGCTATTGTAATAGGCACTAGCCTCCCCTTTATTATCTATACCTTATGGCAATGGATGATTATTGGAACAATTCCTGAATCGCAAATAGCTAAGGCGGTCTCTGAAGGAATCCCTGTTACTCAACTTCTCCATACCATTACAGGACACCCTTGGATTGGCTTTTTAGCTACCTACTTTGGATATTTTGCTCTGATTACCTCTTTTTTAGGAGTCTCTCTTTCTATGGTAGATTTTTTAGCCGATGGAATAGCGGCAAAAAGCCAAGGATGGACGCGTATACTTCTTTGCTTAATAGTTTTTATCCCTCCTGCTATCTTTGCTGGCAGCTATCCCGGAATATTTTTAGAGGCTTTAGGAATTGCGGGCGGCTTTGGGGAGGCCATCCTTAATGGACTGCTCCCTATTGGCATGGTCTGGCTCGGTCGCTACAGATTTCATCTACCCTTGCAAGAACAGGTGAGAGGTGGCAAACCTTTGTTATTAGCTTTATTAGCATTCACATTATTGATCATTGCTCTAGAAACTTACCATCTGGTGAGAGGCTAACCATAAAGCTTTTACTTGCTAACCTCGGCGCTCTTCTCTGGCTACCTGCTTAATTTATTTTAAACGGCTAAAGGCAAAGTTGTAGATAAAAAGCTTCAAGGAATAAGAAAACAGCAGCCTCTTTTTTAATTTTATGTGTTTTCATTAAGTTTCTTTCCCTCTAGTAAAGGGATACCTTTCAAACTTTTTTCAATTAATAGAATTATAAAATTAAAGGCTAATAAAAAACCTGAACACGCTACAATCCCAGCTAGAATTACTAAATAAAATGAAAAACACTCTAAATGAGGAGTTTAATCTTGATCATTTGGACATAATCAACTGTTATCTTAAGGAAACCAGTCTAAAATCTTCCGTAATTTATAAATGGCTAGAAAATGCCCGCCGCCAAGCTATTACCCATAGCACAGATTCTAGATTTCCAATTGTTCGGCGTGACTTTACTACTTATTTAGATAAAAGAATTGCTACATTTCAAGCGTGCATATTGAAGGAGCCGAAAGAAAATGCTGCTCTTGTTTTGGATCAATTTCAGCAATCGCCTCTGCAACTTGATATTTGGAGAGCGAAATTTGTAGAATCTTCATCCAATCAAACAGATTTACTCACAGCAAGCATGCACGTCCAAGATCTTTTATTTGCTTGTCAGGAGATTATAAGGCACCTTAACTTTCATTCTAAATATTGGATGAAAAAAGAATTGATGCCTTTTATTGATGAATCTCTCCCCACTTATTTAAGCTTATTGCCTAACTTATCTGATGAGTTAAAATGTGAGATTCATGCAAGTTTTAAGGAATTGAAGAATTTAATAATACAAGAAGATTTTAGAAGAGCTGAAGCTCAACTAAACTTAATTCAAAATCGCATTATGCCTACCCAGAAAGCTTTTAATTAAATGGAAAGAAAAGGATAAAGACCTCCAAAAAATTGCTTTTCTAAAAAGAAAAAGCTCACCAAGATTGCCTTATTGACTCTACCTCTATTGCCGTTGGTCATAAACAAAGAATTACAAGAGATAAGGTTATTAAAGGGGAAGCTAAAAGAGGAAAAACCACTTCAGGATGGCTTTCAAAGTTTCAAATATTACCTGATTATCAATGGTAAGGGAGAGATTTTAACTTTTTCAGCCCAACTTTGATAATATTTTCAATGTTTTTATGGCTGGCATTTTGCTAAAAAACCTGATGGGAAAGCTGTCTAGCGATAAAGGTTATCTTTCCTTTAAGTTAAGGCAAAAGCTAATTAAGCGCGTTAGAGTCATTGACATGTATACGATCGCATATAAAGCGAGAATTGACGTCCTTTTAAGACAAAATTTCATGGAGAAAAAGATTTATAATCGAACCTGTAAACGAGTAACTAAAAAACAGCTCTTAAATTGCCTATCCACTCAGATTAAGAAGCGTAGCAAATTTTTTAGCCAATATAATGCTAAGAGTAGCAGCTATTACCCCAGCCAAAAAAGCCCTCTTTAAAGTTTCGTAGCCCAGAAGCAAGTCTTATGATTGCTGCCTAAAAAACTTGAAACTCAGGTCAACAAGTTCGGGATTATTCTGAAGCTCTTCGCTAGCATACCTAAGCGCCAAACCATCTTGCTGGATAGCTGCAAGAACAATTTCCCTATCGTTCTGCAAAGCTTTGCTAGCATACATAAGTGCAGAGCCTCTTCTCCGGACGGCGACAAGAAGGATTTCTCTATCATTTTGAAGCTCTTGACTAGCATACCTAAACGACAAACCAAATTTCTGCACGGCAGCTAGAACGATTTCTCTTTCATTCTGAAGTTTTTTGCTAACATACTTAAGCCCCCATGGTGCTTGCTGGACAGCAGCAAGAACGACTTCTTTATCATTTTGAAGCTCTTGGCTAGCGTATCTAAGAGCCAAGCAGTCTTGCTGAACAGCCGCAAGAAGGACTTCTTTATTATTTCGAAGCTCTAGGCTGGCATACTGCAAAGCTAAACCAGTATGTCGGACAGCTGCAAGAACGACTTCTTTATCATTTTGAAGCTCTGAGCTGGCATACTGCAGGGCTAAGCCACCATGCTGGACAGCTGCAAGAACAATTTCTTTATCATTTCGAAGCTCTTGGCTGGCATACTGCAAGGCTAAGCCATCATGTTGAACAGCGGCAAGAACGACTTCTTTATTATTCTGCAGCGCTTGGTTAGCATACTGCAGGGCTAAGCCACCATGCTGGACAGCTGCAAAAACAACTTCTTTATCATTTTGAAGCTCTCGGCTAGCATACTGCAAAGCTAAGCCATTATGTTGAACAGCGGCAAGAACGATTTCTTTATTATTCTGCAGCGCTTGGCTAGCATGCTGTAGGGCTAAGCCATCATGCTGAACAGCGGCAAATACAACTTTTTTAGCATCCTGGAAATCTTGGCAAGTCTGCTGCATTGCTAAGTCATCATGCTGAATAGCCGCAAGGACATCTTCCTTATCGTTCTGATGATCTTTACTAGCATCCCTAATCGTATTCACTTTTTTCTGGGCACTAATTTGAAGCTTTTCTTTAAAATTTTTCAGCTCTACTCCCTCTTTTTTAAGAGTAAGAGGAAATATTCTTTTATCGCCTCTAGAAGGTGGGCCCTCCTCATGCTTAGATAGGCCGCCATAGTACTTGGCCGGCTTTGGCAAAGCGTCTTTATCATTCTCTCTTTTACAAGCAAAGTCCCCAATTCCTACCAGGATATTTCCTAATACAGGAATTAATAAAATTATACACCTTTCAAAACTTTTTCGGTTAAGGTAGGAATAGTAAGGACTTTTAGAAATATTCTTTTCTTGCTTAAGGGGTATGATAAAAACTTTTTGAAAGATACAAATTAAATTAGTCAGAGTACTTATGATAGGCACGTAATCGGCCTTATGATCAATAAATCGGCATGCTTTAGATGATAGATTTATTTGCATAATACACCTAGTGTTTTAATAATTTACTAAAGCAAGATGGTATAGAAAAATTTTATTAAATAATGTAGAAAAAATATGGGGCCTAAATGATTTTTTTGATTGAAGGAGATAAGAAAAATTATAAGTCATTGAACTGAAAAAAAATATGAAAAAAAATAAAGAAAACTTATTCAAGCAAGCCAAGTAGCCACGCTGATTAAGAAGAGAAAGCCTTAAATCTTAATCCTTGTAAAAAAAGTGACCAGCAGTCTAAAAATAAGCTAGCATAAGAGAAGCTTATCCTCACCTCTTTCTTTCTAAAACCAAGTTAATACACTTTTGAGCAACTCCTTATGCAGCCCCGTATTTTATAAAATTCTTTTTGTTAAATACAAATATATGCCTCAGAGGGGTGGGTAGGCAGACTAAGTTATTTATAAGCCTATAAAAGAGGATGCCCTAAAACCCTTCTTTTACCTTATTAATTCATCTTAATATCAGTCTAATTATCGATAGATAAACCCAATTTTCTCCTAAAGGGATTAAGCCACAGGCTTTAGAATTTCTTCAATAATGTGCACAAGGATGTGAGTAAAATAAGGGTTTTAAGCTATCATTGAAATTGTAATTTTAAAAGATAAGATAAAAGGAAATTAAAAATTTAGCGTGAATTAGGCTGATCTTTTCCATTAAATCCTGATGGGGCTATAACATACACCCATGTTAAGTCATCTAAATTTCCTATCGTGGGTTTAGCCTCTAATTCGAAGGCAAAATCTCCTTCCCTTAAAAGATCTACTTTTGTCACTATTGCTACCTTAAGGCCAGCTGGAAAGACTCCATCCATGCCTGTAGTCACTAAAAGATCGTTTACCTTTATTAAAGGCATAGCTTTTGCTTGTGAAGAGCCTATAGGCTCCCCAGAACGTAAATCGCGTGCAGGTCCTTGCTCATCTTCGAAATCATAATTAAACCCTGCCCCCCGAAGAAGATGGCCATCTGTTCGCCAGATAGGACGGCTTTGTCCTCGAATTTCCCCTTTAGCTAAATACCAGGTATGCTTTTTTTCCAATAGCTTTGAACGCAAATGGCGCAATACATTTTCTGCTAGCATTTTTTCCCGCCCATTGTCAAACAACTCTTCATGGGCATGTATATACGCAATTAGATCAGGAATATATTCTGCGATAGCTTTACCCTGCTCATAACCTCTGGCCACACGCACCGAAGGTACAAGCCCCGAATCTGTAATCAGCCTCACACGTGATTGCCTTTTTCCCATATAATCTATTACACCTACCACTGAATCACCGACCAGTACAGGACTGTTCTTAGCCACCAAAGGGCTTTCATAGACTTCATTCGTTTCCTCTCCCACGTTAATCCACAAGGAACTATTCCAGGTTCCTAGAGAACGAAAGATTATACGAGCTGCTACTGCATCGTAAGAGGGTTCTTGAATCTCAGGCATGCTATTTTCATGTAAATCTATAGGCATTAGATTTTTTAATTCTTGCTTTTTTTGCCCTTTTAAATGACTTAAGCCTTCCCACATAGGAGAGAGAATAGCCAAAGCCCTTCCGCGCATCCACTCAGAAGTCGTTAGGGGGAGACTCATTGTAAGTAAAAGCAGGACGAAAAGAATCAAAAAAGGTTTGGAAGTTTTTCTCATTGGACGATGGCTAGGGAAGGAATAATATGCAGAAGAGTATTAATTGCTATACCACGGATTCTTGTATGGCTATTAGGCCTCCTATAAATGGCATAGTCTTTTTGAAGAAGCCCTTCTTGCTCTGATATTAATTCACTCATAGCAAATGTTCCTCTTATTTATAAGGTTAGAATTCTTAATCTTTTGAGCTCCTAAACATTCCTTTTAACATACAATGCATTTTCATTATAAGCAAGCATGTCTACTCTGAGTTCCTCTATCTAAACTGTTTTTTAGAGCTATCGATTACAAAATTGCGGCTATTAGCCGACCTCTATACATACACGACATACAGGGGAGGGGTAAAACAAGCAGAATAGAGCTGGCTTAATGAACTTTAAGTACTTCTTTAATTGCGTGACCTAATAAAGATCACCCATTTACTCGTATTACAAGCACTAGGTTTGTAGATTTTACTAGAGGAAAAATATTGCTTTTAGCATGAATGGAAAAGGAAGGGCGACAGATAATATATTTGTAGAGCGTTCGCAAAGGCCGGTTAAGTATGAAGATGTATATCTAAGAGATTACCAAGACGAGCTTGAGGCCTATCAAGGACTTATCAAATATTTTGAGGTTTCCAATAAAAACCTTCCCCATTACTTTTTAGAATACAAGACCCTAGCAAAGGAATATGGTGTAATAATTAATTATGAAGCAATACGAGATTTGCTGGAAGAGTTAGATAAAAGACAGTCAACCTTTGTGGCTCAAATTCCTGGAAACCATGCCTTCTGGCCTCTAGATATTCCTTTAAATTCTAGTCAGAACATTAGAGGCCAACCAAGAAAATGACTCAAAAGTTACCGATAGAAGCTTTAAGCCTTCTTCTGCCAAGAAATGGCTAAAAAAATTGATAAAGGAAGGATGTAAGTGGCAAAAGGTAAAACTTAATCTTCAATCGAAGAAATATAATAAAATGATGGCCATACGGGTTAAAAAACGATCACAGAGGCATTTTATAGGCCAGAAGTTGAAAGATGGCTAATCATGGAAAAGTTAGGAAACGATCAATATAAATACTATGTTTCCAATGCCTCAAAAGATACTTCCTCAAGAATATAGTAAAATAGATTTATGAAAGATATAGATTTGAGCAAGGCTATCAGCAGATGAAAGAGGAGTTAGAATTAAATCACTTTGAGGGACAGTCATGGCTAGGACTCCATCATCATCTGATGTTACGTCTTATGGCTTGTAGCTTCTTAACCGTGTTGAAATACCAGGCAAAAGGTAAAATAATCTCCATGCTCCGCTTTAAGTAAGAAGATTGACTAACAGCTTATTTTGCATTATTATTTCTCCTTCTTGCCAAGCTATTCATGGCTCATCTAGAAGGCTATTTTTTGATACATCCCAAGTTTAACAAAGTAATACTATCACAACCATCAGAATTTTAGTTCGTCAGCTCTGCTTTCCCAGCCATAACACTCTGCAGAAAAAGAGAGAATCTTCTTGTCATTATAAATGTGTAGGTTAGCTTAAGCTTACTTAGTTGCGGGAAGGAAAGCGGATGACTTGTTTAAAGATAAGATGGCTAAAAATTTTTTATTTCTTTTTAGCTCACCCCCATTTAAAAAGTACATATGGCCATTCTACAATTGAAAACGCTGCCTTATTTTTTCTGCAATATCTTTCAAAGGATTTTCCGCTAATTCAAGACTGGTAAGTTGAGACAATTGCCCGATTTCTACAGGAAGGCCGGTGAGTTGGTTTTGATTTAAGTAAAGCCTTCGTAGCCGAGACAGTTGCCCGATTTCTGCAGGCAGAGCGGTGAGCTCGTTTTGGCTTAAATCAAGCAGCCATTTCAGCTGAGACAGCTGCCCGATTTCTACAGGCAGATTGGTGAGCTGGTTTTGATTTAAGCGAAGCTCTTGCAGCTGAGACAATTGGCTTATTTCTACAGGCAGATTGGTGAGCTGGTTTTGATTTAAGTAAAGCACTTGCAGCTGAGACAATTGGCTTATTTCTGCAGGCAGAGCGGTGAGCTGGTTTTGATTTAATTCAAGCCTTTGCAGCTTAGGCAACTGCCCGATTTCTACAGGCAGATTGGTGAGCTGGTTTTGATTTAAGTAAAGCCCTTGCAGCTTGGATAACTGGCATATTTCTGGGGGTAAATAAGTCAAGCCTACTTCAGATAAATCTAAATTCCTGGTATTTTTACAATTTTCTTCAATCCAATCTCTAAAAAGCTCTCCTTGTTTTTCTAAAGGTAAACACTTAATATTTTCTTGAGCTAAGTACTCTTCTCCCCCAGGAAGTTTTTTCCACATTAACAGGCGATTAATATTTATAAAATAAGAGGAATAATTAGCCAGCGTTAAGAGACATTCTCTGAATTATTAAAATCGTTTAAAATAAAGGCTGTTTAACCAGGAGCCTAATATGATAAGAAAACCTTATCCTAGCGATTTAAATGATCAAGAATGGCAAGTGCTTGAACCTATAATATGCAAGAAAAAAGCTGGCAAGCCACCTATGCACTCTAGACGAGAGATGCTTGATGCTATCTTTTATATCTTAAGGACAGGTTGCCAATGGACAGATCTTCCTCATGATCTACCTCCTTGGAAATCAGTCTATTCTCAATTTTTAAGATGGAAACAGAGTAATTTATTCGAACAAATTAATACTTATTTAAGGCGATCGCTTCGCCAAAGCTTAGGCAAGTTAGCGGAACCTAGCGCAGCTATAGTCGATAGCCAAAGCATCAAAACAACTGAAAAAAAGGGCTTTGCGGATACGACGGCGGCAAGAAAGTTAAAGGTAGGAAAAGACACATAGTGGTGGATCACTTGGGCCTGTTAATAGCAGTCATAGTAAGTAGCGCAGCTTGTAGCGACAGAGATGGGCTAAAAGCGCTATTTTATTATTTCCAAGGAAAAGCTTTATGGCCAAAAAAAATGTTTGCCGATACAGGATATAGTGGGGAAGAGATGAGATCAGAAGCAGCTTTACATGGCATTGATTTAACAATCATTAAAAGATCTAAGCTAAAAGGATTTCATCTACAAGCAAAAAGATGGATAGTAGAAAGAACATTTGCCTGGTTTGGCAAATGCCGCAGATTAAGTAAGGATTATGAGGCCTTGCCAAACACCAGCCAAGCGTTCCTCTACTTAGCTATGATACGTCTTATGGTAAGAAGAATAGCGCAATAAATTAATTCAGAGAATGTCTCTAAGCCTCTTTTTTCTTCTATTTTCTCTTTAAATTCTAAAGGAGAAATAGATTTAGCTAAAGTAAAGATTTGCCTAAAAATTGCATTTACCTTTGCTTTTTCGGAGAGGCTACTTTCTAGCTTATACATCCTATCTAAGATAAAAGCCTGCTTGTTAATATCCTCTTGGGAAACATGTACTTTACCTATTTGCTTATAAAGGGAAGGCATCACTTCAGAAGCCAGCAGATAATGCCATTTTTTACAGACGCTAAATAAGGAAGGAACTGCGCAGGCCTCTAAGATAGGGAGCAGCAATTCATTGGGCAAACTTTCAATAGATGTCGAAGAGATAGGATGCATTTTATCTCCCTGGGTAGTGATGACCTTTTATCATTTTTATTTTTTTAAGACAGAATAAAAAAATTAAAAAAGCAAGTCAAACCAATTCGTATCTTTATCAAGGAAAAACAACTCAAAGATAATCCACCACGCTTTTATTTCAGATAGATTTAAGGAAAGGGGGGGCCTTCCAAGCATTTAGGAGCAGCCACAGGTCCTGGGGATTAAGTGACGCGGCAATTGTGGTTCGGTTAAAAGAATGAGATTGATTCTTTGCCTTATTTGAGAAAAACGGCTCTTTTTGGCGCAATGTTTTAATTCTTCTATCAAATGATGGAATACAATACGCCTAGCTTCTTCCTGTCAAGAAAGGTTGTTCTCCCAGCCTAGCAATCTGCAGAAAAAGAGAGAAACTTCTGGTCATTATAAATATATAGGTTAGCTTAAGTTACTTAAGTTACCGGAAGGAAAGCGGATGACTTGTTTAAAGATAAGATGGCTAAAAGTTTTTTTTATTTCATTTTAGCTCACCCCCATTTAAAAAATACATAGGGCTATTCTACAATAGAAAACGCTGCCTTATTTCTTCTGCAATATCTTTCAAAGGATTTGCCGTTAATTCAAGCTTGGTAAGCTGAGACAATTGCCCGATTTCTGTAGGCAAACTGGTGAGCTGGTTTTGTTTTAATCCAAGATTGTTAAGCTGAGATAAGTGCCCGATTTCTGCAGGCAGACTGGTGAGTTGGTTTTGGCTTAAATCAAGCAATTGCAGCTTAGACAACCGCCCCATCTCTGCAGGAAGGCTGATGAGCTGGTTCTTGTTTAAGTAAAGGCATTCCAACTCAGACAATTGCCCGATTTCTGCAGGTAGACTGGTGAGCTGGTTTTGATTTAAGTCAAGCCCTTGCAGCTGGGACAATTGACCTATTTCTGCAGGCAGGCTGGTGAGTTGGTTTTGGCTCAAATCAAGCAATTCCAGCTTAGACAAACGCCCCATCTCTGCAGGCAGACTGGTGAGCTGGTTTTCTCCTAAGTAAAGGCATCCCAACTCAGACAATTGGCCTATTTCTGCAGGCAGAGCGGTGAGCTGGTTTTGATTTAAGTGAAGTATGCGCAGCTGAGATAACCGCCCGATTTCTGCAGGAAGACTGATGAGCTGGTTCTTGTTTAAGTAAAGTCCTTGTAGCTTAGACAGTTGCTCAATTTCTGTAGGCAGAGCGATGAGCTGGTTTTGATTTAAGTCAAACCTTCTCAACTGAGATAGCTGCCCGATTTCTGCAGGTAGAGTGGTAAGATGGTTTTCTATTAAGTCAAGCTCTCGCAGCTTAGATAACTGGCATATTTCTGGGGGTAAATAAGTCAAGCCTAATCTAGATAAATCTAAAGCCGTAGTATTTTTACAATTTTCTGTAATCCAATCTCTAAAGAGCTCTCCTTTTTTCTCTAGAAGCAAGTGCTTAATTTCTTCTCGGCTCAAGTATTCTTCCCCACCAGGAAGTTTTTTCCAAAGTAAAAGGCGATTAGTATTCAGCAGATAAGAGAAGTAGTTAGCCAAAGTAAAATGTTTTTTTTCTTCAGACTTCCATTTAAACTCTAGAGGAGAAAGAGAACTAGCTAGAGTAAAGATTTGCCTAAAAATTGCATTTACCTTTGCTTTTTCGGAGAGGCTACTTTCTAGCTTATAAATCCTATCTAAAATAAAAGCCTGCTTGTTACTATCCCCTTGGGAAACATGCACTTTACCTATTTGCTTATAAAGGGAAGGCATCACCTCAGAAGCCAGCAGATGATGCCATCTTTTACAGACGCTAAATAAGGAAGGAACTGCGCAAGCCTC
>NZ_JAEMUC010000033.1:0-59893 GCF_018342455.1 Neochlamydia sp. AcF95
GATAGGCTAAAATCAATTTATCAAAATTACTTAAAAATAATATTTTGGGATCGTTACAACTTGCGGAATCTGGGCTATATCTCTTTAGCAAGAGAACAAGGCTGGCAAATTCTGCAAGTAGCATTCAGGATTCTTCCGAGGCTTGCCACCTGTATTTCTACATCTATCATTACCTTTAGCAAATCTATAATTTGCTCAAAGCTCTATTTGCCTACCAAACGACGATTTGAGTAATTAAAAATATTTTATTTCTTAGAAATTATTAAAAAAACAATATTGCTTATATATATGTAAGATTTAATAAGTAAACAGCTTTTTAATTAATATTTTAATTAATTGAATTTAATAATTATTATTTGTTATAATAAAGTTTAAATTAATAACCTTTTTATTAAGGAAGTGTATGGAGTTAGAAGATCTGCTGCTTGAATATGGGAGATCTAAACAATTAGGTAGACTTCAGCTTGATAGCTCAGGACTTTGCACGCTTTTAATGAATGGTCATTATCTTATCACCTTTGAAAAATCTCTCGATCAGGAAGGGTTTTATCTTTATTCTAGCGTAGGCAGCCTTCCCTTAGAAAAAGAAGAGGGGATAAGCTTAATGGCTTTAAAAGGCAATCTTTTTGGCAGAGAAACAGGACGAGCAAGCTTAGGGTATGTAGAACAAACACGCTCTCTAGTTTTATTTGAATATTTTGATAAAAATGAGTTGAATTATCTTCAATTTATTCAAAGGCTTAATAAATTTATAAAATATTTATTTTATTGGATAACTAAACTAAAAGCTTTTATTTCACAAGATATGGATAAAAAAGCAGCGGTAGAGTTTCGGCCTACTTTCCATCCTAGTAAGAAAATCTTTTATGCATAAGGATTAACCATGCAGCCTCCTCTTATACGTTCCCAGCAAGCTTTAAAATCTTCTTCCCTGCCAGCCCCTCCCGTTCCTTTGGCAGATGAGCCTCAAGTTTCTAGAACAGCTAAGCATAATTCTATCATATCTTCTAACTCTATCGAGAGAATAGAACCTTCTGACCGTGCCCTAGTGATCAATCGAGTAGAGGTTTTAAATGAAGAGGAGCCTTTTAAGGCAGAATCCGCAGTAATAATAGCCAAAGTCGAACAAGAATTAGAGAATATAGAAACCCTCTTATTGCTTGAAGCAGAGCCTATAACAACGCTTGCCGAGCAGAAAAATGTTTATGCTTTAGATAATTTTATTAAGAAAACTGAAAAGCGAAAAAAAATAGAAAGGCATTTAGGAAATGCATATAAAGCAACTCAATGGGCACCTGATAAACTGCATAAATTAGCCCTTGAACCCTATGGCTATATAGCACCCGTTATAAGCATTCCTCCAAAATTAGGAGAAATAGTAGGAAACGTTATCTTGCCCGTGTCAATTATACGAACGGTTTTGCGGGGCGTGGAGATTATTGGAAAAGGCGCTGTTTTGATTGTACAAGGCGTTCAGTATCAGCAGGCAAAAAAACTCTTAAAACAGAAAGTGAAAGAATTTAAACATCATCCGCAGGATGAAAACCTTAAAGACTCTATTAGGATTCTCCGCGAGTTTATTAGTGCCCAAAAACTGGAATTAAAAAATAAAATCATTAACTTTACTATTTCAGCGAGTTTCATAGCTGCTAAAAGTACTAGCTTGGTTTTAAGTGCCTTAAAGCTGGCAGTCCCTGCTGGAAAAACGGCCCTGGGTTGGACCCTATCTTTCTTAGATATAATAATGAAAACGATTGGCGTATGGCAAGCTCAAAAAGCTAGATCCACTCATGAGATTTGGATGCTAGAGCTTACCAAAGATCCTAGGAGTTTTCAACAAGCGCAAGATCTTTTAGCCAAACGTGAAGAGCGTTTACTTTTACGTAGATTTCAAGCTTTTTCTTTTGAAGAAATTAAAGATAATTTGGAAGAGAAGGGCATGGAGTGCGAAGCGCAAGGGATTATAGATAAAGAAACTTTTGAAAAAAAGATTACCGAACCTGCGTTTAGAACTTTCTTACTCCAAAATTTTATAGAAGATATTGATCAAACTGAGGATACTCTCAACGTGATGACAAGAAATAGCTTGCAAACGCTAGCAGAATTAAAAGCCAGAAATGAAAAGAAGTTTTTTAATTTTAGGCTTGTATCCGCAAATATAGAACTTATCCTTGCCTGTCTTTCCACTACTCTAGCGATTACTTTACAAGTTTTAGCCCTTACCGGCGTGATTGCTTTAGCTTCCTCGAGTATGGCTCTGCCTGGCTTAGGCTTTTTTGTTTTAGGAATAGCAGTAATGGGGATAGGGCTCTATTTCTTTTATAGATATAAACCTCATCTTTTGAAATGTGTGCTCCAGGGAGTTGAGGTGCGTCTTAGCTTATTTCAGCTTCCTGCTAAAATCCGTGCTTGGCAATTAAATAAGCAAGAAGAACGGATAGGTACGCTAAAGATTACAAGTGCTAGATATGAGCAATTGGCAGGTTTATTGGAGCAGCAAAAGACATTGGAGGCTACTGCTTATCCTATTGAGTTAAGAAAAACTCTTGAAAAACTACACAAAGAAACGAAAAAGAAAATCGATGAGCTAGAAAGCCATGGGGAGCAAACACAACTGGAAAAAATGATGGAGGAATTGGATAGAAAGCATGAAAGGCACCTTAAAATGCTAGAAAAAGAAAGCCAAAAACAAGAACGATTAAGCCAGAAGGTGGAATCTTGGATAGGAAAAAAAGGAAAAATCACGCAATTGCAGAATCGTTTGAAGGAAGCTGGTAGTGCAGATTTTGCTATAGCCAATGGCTTAATTACCCAAGCTGAAAAGAAAGCGATGAATCTGCCTTTAATTATTATGGAAAAATTTTTAGATCCCCACTCTTCTTTCGAGTTTGACGAAGAAACTCAAAAGATACTAAAAGAAAAAATGGGAATAGATTATCAAGCCCTTAAAAAGACGGCAGATCAAGTGGATAAGAATGCTTTGATGGATAAACTAAAAGACTTTTTTAAAATGGATGATACAGAGCTGCTAGCGTTAATGAAGCAGCAGCTTAACAATTTAAAGGCCAAAAAATATAATTAACTATTTAAAAGAGCAAACACAATGATAGAAGAAAAATTTCTAAAGCAATTTCAACAAGCATTGATGGACGAAAAATTTGACTGCTCTTACATAGAAGCTACCGATCAAATTCTCTATCCACGTCTCCTTCTCTTTCTAGGCGTAGATGATAAGGAACGGGAAAAAATTTTAGAGATAACCGCTTCAAAACAAGAGTTGATGCAGGGTCTTGGCCCTGCAGACAATCCCTTTTATCGCCTCCAATTTCAAGCTGTTTTTCCTTTCACCGTCCATCCTCAAGCTTCTACCCAAGTAAGTAGCTTAATCTGCTATTTAAATCGTTTGATTGAACTTCCGGGATTTGAGATGGATGAAGTAAATCTTAAGCTTAATTATCGTTATATCCTGCTTTACGGGGAAAGAAGTCTCAATAAAAATCTTTGCTTTTCTATTATTGGCCTAATCATGCTCACGTTAGAGCTCTTTAGTTCTACCTTAGAAAGAGTGGCTATAGGAGAAAATACTTTTAATCAAATATTAGAAGAAATCATTAAGATTGCCCAGCAAGTTAAACCTTAAACCTTGCCTAGTAAGTCGTTGTAAAAAATAAGTTGAGCCTATCTTAGCTTTTTTTATTCACTCGAAAAAGGCACGAACCCCATTCAAAAAGGTTATTAGCTTTCTTCTTTTCGCTCTTCCTGGTAGAGAGAAGTGTAGATGATTGCATAGAAAAGTTGCTTAAAAGGGGTAGGCTCGGTTTTTTTTTAGTATAACTAAGAGGGCTTCTAGAAATCCTACTGTTTAAAGAACTTTGCCTGCATAATCTGAAAAATAAATGAGCCTTAAGGAGGTTGGCTCTTTCCTTAAAAAGCTTATTATTAAGTATATGTTTGCAAAGGAAGCTGCTAAAAAGCATATAATCACAGCTTGAGTGTTTTCAAAAGGCCTACTTGGCAGCATGTTTTTTATCGGAAGATTGAAGTTAGCAGAAAGGGAGTTAAGCTAGGGTTAAATCGCCTTATTTAATAGATCTTTATAAGCATGGGGAAGGTGAGTAATTATATCAGAGGCTGTCATACAATAAGAGGTTTTCTTTTTAGCTGCCTGTTCACCCGCTATAGCGTGCAACCACACTCCTAAGATTGCGGCCTGAGGAGGCGGCAAACCTTGCGCTAGCAAAGCTGCAATTATCCCCGTTAATACATCTCCACTTCCTGCAGTAGCCATTCCTGCATCACCTCTTGGATTAATATGTATAGGCAAGTTTGGCTGCAAAATAAAGGTAGGAGCTCCTTTAAGCACTAAGGTAACATTTTTATCATTAGTAAATGATTGAGCGATATCTAGTAGTTTTCCTGAGGTAAGATGCTCTTGCTCTATTCTTAAAAGCTTCAACATTTCTCCATGATGAGGAGTTAACACTAGCCCTTTAGGTAAAGGTGCTTGATTCTCAGATAGCAGAGTTAGTGCGTCTGCATCTAAGACACAAGGTTTTTTAATATGCTTGAGGATATATTTAAGAAGGTAAGAAGTTTCTTCTGTTTTTCCTATACCAGGCCCTATGTAAGAAGCAGACGCTTTATTTATAGGCTCAAGGATAGCCTCCAGATTTTGCAAACAATAGCTTTGCCGCACTAATTCTACAGGGGCAGCTGCAAGTGCAGCTTCCATTTCTTTAGGATGAATTAAACGTACAATGCCAGCACCTGCCGTTAAGGCTGCCTTTGCAGAGAGAAAGGCAGCTCCCGGCATGTGAGGAGAGCCTGCTATAGCTGTTACATAGCCACGTTCATATTTATGCCAACCTCTCTTAATAGGAGGAAGTAGCGGCTGCACAATGTCTTTAGTCAGCATGATCATATCGGTAGGAGCATGATCGATACATTCTTTAGACATCCCAAAATCTATATAATGCAAGTTACCTACATAGTTCCATCCTTCGTTTATAAAGAAACCCTTTTTAGGTGCACCTAGAAAAAGAGTTTTAGTTGCTTGAATGGCTTTGCCTTCCGCCATCCCCGTGTCTCCATTTAGTCCTGAGGGAATATCGATGGCTAAGATAGGTAATTTAGAGGCATTAGCACGCCCTACTATACTAGCAAAAGGCTCTTGTAGGCTTCCTTTAAATCCTGTGCCAAAAAAGCCATCTAAGATAACTCCTTGTTTAGGAAAGGAAAAAGAGGGATCTTCTATCTGCCCACCTGCTTGTTTAAAACGGTGATAATTTTTAATACATAAAGGGGAACCTCCTTCTAAAGAAATAGCTTGCAAAGCACATACTTTACATCCTTTCTTTAAAAGATAACATCCTGCTACGTAAGCATCTCCTGAGTTGTTACCTTTGGCACACAATAAGATAATATATTTAGTAAGCTGATGGATGTTAAGATACTCTTCTACCATTTGAGCAATGCTGGCGCCTGCCTGCTCCATAAAAAATTCTTCCGAAGCGCTATCTTGGTAGGCTTGCGCTTCTAAATTCCTCATCTGCTGTGCTGTAAAGACTTTCATGCTTTATCTCACTTAAGTTTTCGGTCCTGCATCATTATTAGAGAAAATTTTTAAAGATGTTCTTCTTTAATGGTTCTTTGCATGAGAGCTTTAACAGCCTCCTGGGGGGCAAGGCTTTCGTAAATAATCTTATAAACAATCTCAGTGATAGGCATACTTACATTTAGCTGATGGCTAAGTTGTAAGGTGGAGACGCAGGTATAGGCTCCTTCCACAACCATTTCGATTTTAACAGCTGCTTCTTGGGGGGATAAGCCTTGTGCTAAAAGGTATCCAAAACGAAAATTCCGACTCATCAAGGAGCTGCAGGTTAGGCATAAGTCACCCATTCCTGATAAGCCATTTAATGTTTCAGCCCTACAGCCTCTAGCAACAGCGAGCTTGCGAATCTCATGCAAGCCACGTGTCATTAATGCTGCTTTAGCACTATGGCCTAATTCTAATCCTTCAGCCATGCCGCAGGCAATAGCGATAATGTTTTTTAAGGCTCCGCCATAGGCTACTCCGTGGATATCAGGATTAGGGTAAACACGAAAAGTGTGAGTGGTAAAAGTATCGGTAACAAGGCGCATCACTTCAGGATCATAAGCAGAGCCAACGACAGAAGTGGGCAATTTTCGTATAACATCTTGAGCAAAACTAGGTCCACTTAAAAAAGCTACTTGCTTGCGAGTATCTCTTCCTAACACTTCTACGACGATATCAGGAAGAATAAGCCCTGTATTTTGCTCAATTCCTTTAGAGGTAATAACGATAGGGCATTTAGGAAGTTTTAGCCTTTTAACTTGTTCAAAGACAGGGCGAATGCCTGCTGAGGTGACAGCCTCAACAAGCATATCAGCTCCTTGCAAGGCCTCTTTTATATCTGTTGTAAATTTCATGTTGCCATTGAATGTATGGCCTGGCAAGTAAGGATGTTCACGCTTCTCCGTTAAATGTTTAACGAGCTCAGGTCGTGCGCTCCAAGAGATTAATTGATATCCTTTGGAAGCTAATAGTGATGCCAGGCTATACCCCCAGCTTCCGGCTCCTAGGAATCCTACTTTCATAATTTTTACCTAAGTTATATCTTTCATAAAATTATCAATTTTTTGCTTTTGATTGTAGTTTAGACTTATTCGGTTGGCAAATAAAAGCCTACTTCTCCTCATCGCTAATCCCTACGCTAGTAAAAAATTTAAAAAAACCTGTCTCTCTTCCCAATGAAATTGATTGTAGAAGAAGGGTGAAACCAAGCGTTTGAAGAGATGGGTAAAGTGGAATGAGGGCTTTAAATATCCAAGCATCCCGTTTCTCCTAAGTAGCCTTCAGGGGGCATAGCATGGTTTTTCCATTGGTTCACATAAGAAGGAAGAGGGTAGTAGAAATCTTGTGCTAGCTCAAAGGGAGCCAAAGGAGCTTTCTTGCTAAAAAGCTCTTCATATACTTGTCGATCTCTAGCTTGCAAGGCATCCTGGACACTAGTAGGGCTGTCTTGACCCCTCAAGTTTTTTAGAGGAGCAAAGCACCTTTCGCGTGGGTAAAGTAGCGCTTGAATTTTAGCAGCAAGAGGAAAAATGTCAAAAATAAAATGCTCAAATTTCCATCCTTTTTGGGCCGCATCGATTAAGCTAGGTGCCTTTTTGTGAAGAGCATGGAGAGGCATTTTTCTTTTATTATTACAAATTTTTTCAATAAATGATAGGCTGATGCAAAATAAGCTGATATTGGCACAGGGGTGCTTAAGGGAGCCGTCGGATAGCCTGGCATAGCGCTCATTTTCGGGAAATTCAGTATATTCAATGACCTGAACTTTTTGCTGCTGTTTGACGATAACCCCTACTTTTTCCTCTGGATCTGCTCGAAGCGTACACTTGATAGTGATATCATTCTGATTACGAATATGCATACCTAATAGCTCAGCATCAAAAGGATCGGCTAAGGGATTATCAATCATAACAAAATTTAAATGCTCAATGCCCATTTCCTTCCATTTAGCTAAGAGACCTTCTTGCCAAAATTGATGCAGGCAGGCTCCATTGCCGTTGGGCCCTTCAGCTAGCAACCCTTTTTTTTCTAAGAAAAGGTTACCCGCATCATCTAGAAAGGGGAGCATGGGTTGAGTAAAGAAATCAAGCTGTTCTTTTCTTAATTGAAAATTCGCATGGGCCTTAAAATAGGCCACGGTCATCCCATGATTAAGAGGAGATGTCATGATAGCTGCTTGGAGAGGACGAAGAGCCAGCTTGCTTGCTGCTACAATCTTCTCAGAAAATAACTGGAAAAGGCTTTTATGGCGTATGAGGCTAATAGGATATAACCCTTTAGGTCCCTCTAAATGTAAGCGTGTCCCTTGCCCTCCAGCTACAATTAAGCATCCCGAGCGTCCTTGCTCGATCGCTTCTTTACCAAGTAATGCATTTTCTAAAGAGCCCACTTTTTGATAATCTAGAAAAGGATCAACAGAAATGTCGCAAAGCAAGGGCGCGTTAATTGCAGCTTGTTGCTCATGAAAAGTATCGATATCTAAATTTTCAATCTGTTGCAATAAAAAGCTTTTTTCTCCTTCATTAAGTTCATGCCAATAGTTAAGGAGGTGAGGTTGTTGAATGCTATTGAGCTTGGCTATTGCCCTTTCATAATTCATGCATATATTCCTTAAAAATAAAATTATTACCCATGATCATTCTCTTTTATCATGTAGTCTCAAAAATTTGAAGGCATACTGGGAGCAAGTAGCTTGACGAATTATTATCTTTACACGGTTTAACCTTAGCGCGGATAAGAAAGATAGTTTATTCTTTGGCCACAGAATTTTTCAAGAGCCATTTCTTGAGAAGTCAAATTAATTAAATTTTTTAATTTATTGCAAGACTTTGGGAAGTTTTTTGCGTTTATGCCTAGCTTAAAGCTCATTTTTAGACACACTTCAAAAAAAGTAGAGGGAAAAAGTCTTAAAAGAGCTTGATAGAGCCATTAAAAATTAGGTCTATCTGATTTATATTTTAACGATCTTTAGCGCTTGTCTTGCGCTTTTTTTCTTAAAAATCGTTTAAAGCCTTCCGGTTTCCTTTCTTAAGAAAACACAAAACGCAAAGAAAAATTTGCCGAACATTTAACAAATCCTCTTCAAAATTCAAAAATAAAGAAAGAGGCACCATTTTGGCAGCTTATTATTTTATGCCAAGCTAATTTCTTAAGAGCTGCATTCTTGAAAATGAATCGATAAATTGTTAACAACCTTTTCTAGACTTATTCCCTAAGGAAAGCCTCAAGAAGAGGTTAATAAAGGCTATTTTTTTATCAACAGCTATTTTCTTTTAATAATCTTTCAAGTTGTGCATAGACTTCCTCAACCTCGATCTTGGTCATGCAGCGAAAATCAATAGGGCATACACGCTTGTAGCAAGGAGAGCATTCGACATGCTTATGAATCACCAACCCTTGCGGATAAGGACCGGTTTTTATCTCATTCGTAGAGCCAAACAGTGCTAGCAAACGTACACCTAAAGCAGCAGCCATGTGCATAGGCCCGCTATCATTTGTAAGAAAGATAGAGCAACATTTTAGCAGGGCGATCAATTCGCGAATAGATGTGCGTCCTGCTAGATTAATCGCACGGCTAGGTAAGTCTTGGCATATTTGGTTGACCACCGAAACCCCGTTACTATCGCCAAAATAAATAATAAAAACATTAGGGTTTTCTAATAATTTTTTCGTTAATTTATTAAAGCGCTCAGGTGGCCAGCATTTAGCCGAGCCATAAGCTGCTCCAGGATTAATGCCTACCAAAATGTTTTTTTGAAGGTCAAGCCCGCAGCTACGTAGAAAATGATGAGCCTCTTGGAGCTCTTGCGTACTTACGTAAAGCTGGGGCGGTGTAGAGGAAAGGGGGATGGCTAAAGGGCCGAGTAACGTTTTATACGTAATAACTTGATGTTGGAATTCCTTATTTTTCGGAAATGGTATAGCTTTATTTAGCAAAAGGCTTCTAAACCCGTCAGCAAATCCAAGGCGATGTTGAACTTTTCCTTTTAAAAACCACCAAGCTGAGGAGAAAGAATTTGTTAAAAGAAGACCTAAATCATATTGGCCTTTTTGCAAAAAATCGATCACCTCCACATGATGAAGCTTGTCTAACCAGCTCGTAGGACGTTTAAATGCGTAGATAGAGTTAATATGAGGGTTGTTTTGAATCACCTTATCGATAGGCGTTTGGCATATAATTGTAATTTTAGCCTCTTTCCATTGCCTTCTTAAATCGGTTAATAGGGGAGTGGCCATGACAGCGTCACCTATCCAATTTGGCATTCTCACGATAATATTTTTTGGAGGCCTAGAGAGCCAGGGGAAATAAGGGGTTTTCATGCTTTTTAACCTTAATTGGTTATGCATCTCTTGAGTTATAAAGCGAAACTTAAGTATAAAAGGAATATACTATAGAGCAAAAATAGGTGTCTGTCCAAATATTTCTTAATAGGTAAGTTTTGAGCAACCGTCACATTTACTCAGATGAAGAGCCACAACAGCTCTTTCAAAATCTTGCTTTTGAAAAGGATAAAGCTAATGAACTGGAGAAGGAGCTTCAAAACGTGAAGTTAGAACAAACTATGCTTTTATCAGAAAATGATCCCCTCAAACCTTCTCGCAATCTTTCTTATAAAAGAAAGGAAAGCGTGGATAATTTGAAGAATATGTTAGCTAGGTACAAAAAGAAAAATGTTTTAAGTAGCCCAGTTGCAGATGAAAATGTCCATCAGAGAAATAAGCAGGAAAGTAACTTAGCTTATCAATTACATTTACATAATAAAAAGCTTACTCAAGAAAATATAGCTCTTTTAGAGCAACAAAAAAGCCTTAAAGCTCTTTATGATCAATTAGCAGCCGATTTAAAGGAAGCTCAGCAAAAAGAAGAGAATGATCAAGCTGTTTTGCCTAGATCTTCTGAGTTAGCAGACTCTTATCAAGAAGCCTTATTGCAAAATCAACAGCAGAAAGAACAGCTAGAAAAATTGACATTAGTCGTACAAGAACAAGAAAAAAGGATTCATGAGCTAATTCAGGAAGACCCCACTCACGATAGACGGCAAGAGGATATGCTAGGCACGGAGACAAAGCTAGAGCAAGAGCCCAAAAATATCCATGCTTTAAAGATGGAAAATCATGCTTTAGCTAAAAAGCTTGCCGAAATCCAAAAGCACTCTACTCAACTAGAGCGCGTACTTAAACATCTGCACGAAAGATCCAAAGAAGCTTATTTAGAGCTCAATCAGCTAAGAGAAGATTTTCAGCGTTCCGAAGAAGCTGTTTTTAATCTTACCGGGCAATTGGAGGTAGCACAGAAGCGCATCCACCAGCAGATAGAGGCCTTAAACAATGAAAAGGCTGAGAAACAGGAATTAGTGGAAGAAATTCATGCTTTGCAACTACAATTTAGCTCTCTTAAAACAAAATTAGCCGAAGAAAGAGAAGCTTTTAATAAAATTAAAGATGAGAAAATGCACTTAGAAACCTCTATGACTGAGAAAGACCAGCTTTTTAATCAGTTAGAAAAGGAGATCACCTTCATTAAGGAAGATTTATCTAAAGGTATGCGGGAAGCTAAAGAAATCGAAAGCTGCTATATGAATGCCGTAAGTGAAAAAATAGCTCTTTATAATAAGGTGTTGCAAGGTGAAGAGACCCTAGCCTCCCAGCAAAATGAGAATAAAGCCCTCCAATGCAAACTTGAGCAAATCTCAACAAAAGAAAATGATTTCAAAGAGCAGCTGTTACGATTAGAGAATTTGCTGCATGAACAGCAGTTGGAGGCAGAGAGGCAAAAACAGCAGCATTCTCAAGAGCTTGAAAGCAGTTTACAGCAGCAGCAAGATTTATTTAAGCTAAAAGAACAGCAAGTAGAAGCCGATCAAAAGGAAATTACCTATCTTTCTCAAGAAAAATTCAGACTTGAAGATACTCTATCTATAATGACTCGTTATCAAGAGGAGCAAGATGCGCGCATTAAAGTAGCTCAACAGCATTTGGGTAAAAAAGTTAAAGAGGTTGCCCTTCTTAATGAAAAAATTGAAGAGCAAAAATCCCTGATTGCTGATCTAGAAGAAAATTTAAATCAGCTTAAAATCAAAATGAATGAAAGGCAAAACTCTTTTGAACAGCAGTTAATGCAGGAAAGTAAAACTCAACACCTGTTGCAGGAAACTATTCGAGCGACTGAGAGCCAGGTAGCCCAATGGGAAGCCAAATACCAACAGGCGGAGGAAAATCTTAAAACCTTAGAAGAAAAGCAGCAGCAGATGCATAGCTTATTGGCTAGCTTAAGCCATGTGATAGGGGCTCAGGATATTATATCGCAAGGCGAGCTTTCTGGGGGGACTGTTACACCCAAGAGACCTCTTGAATGGGAAGAGGCGTCTGCGCAGATTTCTTTAAATGATGAGCACTCTTCTCTTCCTGATGAGCAACTGGAATCGCAGCCTTCTTTGTTTGATGCAAGGCCTGCCTCTTCTCCCTTACGCCAAAATTTATTTGATTAAAGGATATTTGTGATAATTATTGGAATTGATCCTGGCACGCGCATCACAGGATATGGCATTATTAGAGTTTTAGGAAATGTTTATCAAGTTCTAGATTATGGGTGTATACGCCCGCCCGCTAATTATAAATTAACAGAGCGCTATCTGGTTATTTTTAATGCACTAGAGGCTCTTATTCATCGGTATTCCCCTGAGGCCCTTGCCGTGGAAACGCAGTATGTCAGTAAAAATGTGCAAAGTGCGATTAAGCTAGGAATGGCACGAGGAATTGCAATTTTAGCAGCCAAGAAAAAAGGGATTGCTATTTTTGAATATTCGCCTTCTAAAGCTAAGCTGGCGGTGGTAGGCAATGGAAGCGCTAGCAAAGGACAAGTGCAAAAGATGGTGCAACTTCTTTTAAAGCTCGCTCAGCCTCCTAAGCCGGAGGATGCTGCGGATGCTTTAGCGTTGGCAATCTGCCATGCCCATGCGGCCCAATGTAAGAGTCTCTATGAAGCGGAAATTTAATATTAAATAACAGGTGAGAAGTGATAGCTTATATAAAAGGAGCTTTAACGCAATTGACCGCCTTATTTGCTGTAATTGAAAGTGGTGGTATAGGCTACAAAATCTTAATTCCTGCAAATCTTTTTGCAAAGCTTCCCTCCCTACAGGAAGATGTTTTGCTTTACACTGCCTTTGTCATTAGAGAAAATTCCCAGACGTTATATGGATTTTTAAATAGCGAAGATCGCGAGCTTTTTGAAGCTTTAATGAATGTAACAGGCGTAGGGCCAAAGATGGCCTTAAACATTATAGGTCATCTATCAGGGCGTGAGCTGCAGCGGGCTATTCATAATCATGAGATAGCTACCATCAGCAAAGTTCCAGGCATTGGCAAGAAAACTGCAGAACGTTTGATGATAGAAATGCGCGATAAAATTCCAGCTATACTGCTTCCTGATTCTGAAGAGCCTGTTGTCTATCCCTCAACCGACCCCCAGGCTCAGAAGATTAAAGATGCGATGAGCGCTTTGATCAATCTAGGTTACAATCAACTGATTGCCCAACAAGCTATTAAAAAATGCTTGAAAGAATTGCCTGAAACGATTGAGTTGAGTGAATTGATTACTGCTGCTCTTAAGAATGTATAAAAAAACAACCTTTTAGGCTTATATATTTCTTCACCTTTAACGTCCGTATGTGTGCAGAGCTTATATAAAGATGGCAAAATAAGCTCCCATGTTAAGGGCCAGCTCTCAAGGGATTTCCTTAAATTGCTTTTTACATCTCTTGCATAGCTTGAATAACCTTGCTCTCCAGCTGCTCACCATTTTTAAAGGGACCTATTAGCGTTCGCTTATTTTTTGTCTGCTTACCTTTCTGCTGCTCTAAGCTTAAAGAAAACTTATCGAGCTTTAAAAGAGTAAAGCCGTGGGTAGAAGCGTATACACGTATTTTTGTAAGATGATATAGCCAGCTAGCAGCTTCAGGAGGTTTTCCGAAACGGTCTTTAATTTCTTCCCAGATAGCCTCTACCTCTTCGTGGGTGATGGCTTCTCCTAGTCTTTGATAAATTTCCATGCGTAAGCTGACTTCATTAATAAATTCTTCTGGCAATCGTGCGTCTAGCAGGGGAAAATCCATTTTAGTATCCACAAGCAGGCTGGATATTTTACCTTGCAAAGTCTGTATAGTTCTTTTTAGTAGCTTGCAATATAAATGAAAGCCAATAGCGGCTACCTGTCCGGATTGCTCATGGCCCAAAATATTTCCTGCCCCGCGGATTTCAAGATCGCGCATAGCAATTTTCATACCGCCACCATATCCTTGTGCTTCCATCAACACATTCAACCTTTTGCGCGAAAGTTCTGGCAACGAGCGTAGACGAGGAACCATAAAATAAGCATAAGCTTTTCTATTCCATCGGCCTACTCGGCCACGCAATTGGTATAGATCCGCTAGCCCAAAAGTATCGGCACGGTCGATTAAAATAGTGTTGGCATTAGGAATATCAATCCCGTTTTCTACAATTGTCGTAGCTACCAAGATATCTGCTTGGCCGCTTTTGAAAGCATGGAAAACAGCATCTATTTCTTGGCTGCTCATCTGTCCATGTCCTACTACAATACGAGCGTGGGGTAAAAGTTTTTTGAGGCGAGCGGCATACTCATAGATGGATTCTACACGATTGTGGATAAGATAAGCTTGGCCATTACGAGATAATTCACGTAATAAAGCACTCTTAAGTGTTTCATCATTAGATTCCGTGATGAGAGTAGTAATAGGCAAGCGATCTTGAGGGGGAGTGTTAATGATAGACATGTCGCGTGCTCCGATGAGTGACATGTAAAGGGTGCGTGGAATGGGCGTAGCAGAAAGCGTTAAACATTCAATAGAGTTTTTAATTTTTTTCAGCTGTTCTTTAGCTTTAACACCAAAACGTTGCTCTTCGTCAATGATAACCAACCCTAAATCTTTAAAAATAACATCTTTGCCTATCAAACGATGGGTACCAATAACAATATCGACAGAGCCCTTAGCAATGCCCTCTAAGGTGTCTTTCATCTGTTTGGTGGAACGAAAGCGAGACAGGACGGCGATATTGATAGGGAAGCTGCTCATTCTTTCAACAAAATTTTCATAATGCTGCATGGCTAACACGGTGGTGGGAACTAAGACCGCCACCTGCTTGCTACCGTCAACCACTGCTTTAAAAGCAGCACGCATAGCGACTTCTGTTTTCCCATATCCCACATCGCCACAGATCAGGCGATCCATGCATTTTTTTTCTTGCATGTCAGCTTTAATGGCAGCAATAGCAGCTAGTTGATCTTCAGTTTCCACAAAAGGAAAATCTTCTTCGAAAGCCTGCATATCTGGGCTGTCTTCCGAATAGGCATGGCCTTCTTTCATAGAGCGTTTAGCGTATAGCTCTAAAAGATCGGCCGCATAGCTCATGATAGCCCGCTCAGTATTTTCTTTAGTTTTCTTCCAACGACTGCTGCCTAGATGATGCAGTTTGGGAATTTCTTCATTAGCTCCTATATATTTGCTAATTAAATAGGCTTGATTAAGAGGGACAAATAATTTAGCGTTGTCAGCATATTCAATGACAAAATATTCACTGAGTGTCCCTTGAAGATTAGGGCGTTTTTCTAATCCAATAAATTTACCGATCCCATTATTGAGGTGCACCACAAGCTCTCCTGCAGATAAATCATAGCTCTCCATCGGGGTAGTATGATAAGTGCTGCGCTGTTTCTGTCGGCGAATTTTATATCGATGCGTGATCTCGGTGGCAGGTAAGATGATCAGCTTTTGATCTTCTAAGACAAATCCGCTAGATAAGTAGTGAAGGTGGAAAAAAGTATTTTCCGGAAGGGTAATATTAGCCTCATGAAGGCGTTTTTTTAGATTACTTTCTTCTAAGGCAGTGGCACAAAGAAAATGAAGATGATAATCTGATCGCCCAAGCTTAGAAAGGGATAAGAGAATTTCTTGGCCGTTAATCTCCGCATTCTCTGCCTGCTCAGGCAACAGGAAATGACTAAGAGGAATGAAAGGATGAGACCAACGTCGAGCCTGAAATTCGCTTGCGAATAGATAAAAAGAGAGCTTGTAGAGAGGAGCCTGTCTAGAATAATAATTTGTAGAAGTTTTATCAAGGATGCGAACTTCGCTCAATTCTTCTATAGGATTTTGACTAAGAAAGATTTTTTGTAGGGGGGCCATCGCTTCCATGAATTGTCCGATGCTGCAAAAAGTAGGCGTTGAGCTACCACAAATATTGACAAGAGAAGCATAACGATCTTCTAAAGCGAGTATATCATCAAAGAGCACGATAGTCTCAGGACCTAAATAATCCAAGAGTGTGCATAGATGAGGCTCAGGTTTTAATAATTCCAACTCTTTAGCAGGTGGAATCTCTATTTTTTCTACACTTCGGATAGACTTTTGCCCAATAGGATCATAGATGCGGATGGATTCAATTTCATCTCCCCAGAAATCAAGTCGAAAAGGATCAGGGGAAGAAACAGGAAAAATATCAATAATTCCGCCGCGAATTGCAAATTCTCCTTTATCCGCAGCTACAGCTCTTCTTTGATACCCCATGCTCACTAGGCGCTCTGTAAAAATTTCAAAAGGAATAGATGTTTGGAGGGTCAGGTGCATGTAGAGCTGCTTAAATTTTTGGGGAGGGATCAGACGTTGCAAGCAAGCTTGCAAGCCAGAAAGAATAATGTGAGGGCCTTCTTGTTGCATTAGCTGTTCTAAAACTTTATACCGCTCGCCCACTACATCAGGGCTAGGTGCGATGTTTTCAGAGGGCAAAGTCTCCCAAGCGGGAAATTCAATAGCGGATTGCCCAGCAAAAAATGGAAAATCGTGATATAAGCGGGTCTCTTCTAAGCTAGCCCCTGTTAAAATAAGAATGTTTTTGCCAGTGGCTTGCTTGGCTAAAGAGGCTATAAAAGCTTTGGCTGCATTCCATGTTTCTTCAATAAGAATGGAATCATGATTTTTTAAAGCTTCTTCAAGCTTTTGAATTTTTTCACTTTTGATTATTTCTTTAAACACTGTTTTGCCTCAAGAAGAAGGTAAAGAAAGTAAATAAGATACACTTTAAATAGGCTTTTTTGCACCAGTATTAATTCCTCATTGGCCTTAAGTTTAATGAATAGCCGAGAGCGCTCAATCTGCATAGGAAAATTTTGTAAAAGAAGAGTTCTCAAGAAATAAAAAGCCACAAGGTAAAAAGGGAATATCTGGATGATAAAGTCCATAAATTTAAAACCTTAAAAGGCTTATTAGGAAAAAAATATTATAGTCAACTGATTATAAAAAGTTAATTTTTAATTGATTATTGAGGATATCTTTTTGAAAGAGAGCCTATTGAAAATAGATGGGAGCGGGCAAGGGAGGATTAAACACTAGATAAATAGGGCAGGATGAAGTAGAGGGACTAAAAAACTACAAAGGTAACCAGTTTGCGCAAGGGGACAGCTGCACAAAAAGGACAGTGAAGAGAAAAAAAGGGAGGGCGACCTTTGAAGCTAGGCCTATCAGCAGCTTGTGGAAAGTAAAATGAGCGAGAGAAAATATTTTCTTCTCAGCCAACTTTTTTATCGAAAGGTCGATCTCCAAGCATTTCACGTACTTGTGCTAAGGCCTGCTCAACCTTATGAGGGGCTTTCCCTCCTGCTTGGGCATTGCCAGGCTTGCCTCCTCCGCTACCTTCAATCGTGGGGGCAATCTTCTTGACTATATCAGAAGCTTGGATGCCTCGGGCCACTAAATCTTCAGTTACGCGAATGATAAATTGGCAGCGCTCTTCATAAGAAGCTGCAAGGATTAACACGCCTGATTTAAAGCGTGCCATAAGGTCTTCAGCGCATAAGCGCAATTCCTCAGGGGAGAGATCAACTTGGGATGCAACCAGGTTAGCTTGAGGAAGTTTTTCCATTTTTTCTAAAAGAGAGTGGACAAGCTTTTCTCTTTGGGTTTTTTGGAGGTTTTTTAGCTGTTGAGATAATTGCTTATTTTCTTCTAATAACTTTTCTATTTTTTCTTTTAGCTTAGCAGGTGGTATTTTTAGTAAAGCTGCACTCTCTAAGATTGTTTTTTCTGTTTCACGAGTGAGAGCTTCAGCTTCTGCCCCCGTAACTGCTTCAATGCGTCGCACGCCCGCAGCGATGCTGCTTTCTTTGGCGATACGAAAATAACCAATAGTGCCTAAAAAATTAGTATGCGTGCCTCCGCATAGCTCTTTAGAATAGTCTATATCCACAACTCGCACGAGAGAACTATATTTTTCCCCAAAAAATTGTTTGATATCCTCTCTTTTTTGCGCCTCTTCATAGGGGATTTCATATCCTTTGACGGCTTGATTAGTACGAATTTTAGCATTAATCAGATCCTCAAGAGCTAGGATTTCTTCATGAGTCAAAGCTTTATGATGATTGAAGTCAAAGCGAAGGCGTTCCGCATCTACTACTGAGCCAGCCTGCTTGATGTGCTCTCCTAATACCTGAGCAAGAGCCCAATGTAGAAGATGGGTAGCTGTGTGGTTGTTAGCAATCTTTTGACGCCGGTTTAAGTCGATCGTGGCTGTCAAGGTATCCGCTGTGGTCAAGCAACCTTTTTCTACCTTACCTATGTGGGCGATAATACCTTTATAGGGGGACTTACAATCAATAACTTGAAAGAGCTTATGATCTCCTTTAATAACTCCTAAATCTCCTATTTGTCCACCCATTTCTGCGTAAAAGGGGGTTTGGTCAAGAAGAATAATGCCTTCCTGGCCTTCTTCTAGGGAGGTGACAAATTGTTCGTTGTAGAGAATACCTTGAATTTTACTTAAGGTCTGTTGTTGCTGATAGCCTACAAATTTTGTAGGGCCATGCTTTTCAGTAAAACTTGCGTATAGATTTTCTGAAGCTACTTGTTGGATAGCTTTTTGAGAGCTACGGGAGCGTTCTTTAGCCTCTTGCTCTAAAATTTGATAGCGTTCTACATCAACAGTAAGAGCTGAATCTTTAGCAATCAATAGGATTTCTTCCATGGGCAGGCCATAAGTATCTTTAAGTTTAAAAGCTTCATCACCTGTAATTTTTTTGCTGCTGGCTTGAGCTTTATCAATGATTTGATTAAGAATATTGCCACCTCGGCGTAAGGTACGGAAAAAAGCTTCTTCTTCTATTGTTAAAATTTCAGCAATAAGACTGTGTCCTCTTTGCAATTCTTTATAGTCGCTGCCCATCGTTTCAACTAACCGAGGAAGTACTTTAGCTAGAAAAGGATCTTCTATCCCTAACATACGACCATAGCGTACAGCACGCCTTAAAACCTTCCTTAAAACATATCCACGGTCGATATTACTGGGCTGAACCCCATCGGCTATAGCAAAAGCTAAGCAGCGCAAATGGTCGACAATCACACGAAAAGCAGGGGCTAGATGAGGATTAGCAGGGTCATAAGGAATGCCTGAGACCTGCTCAACTTGAGCGATTAAGCTACGTAACACATCTGTTTCAAAGACAGAATCTACATCCATTTTTAGGCTAATCACGCGTTCTAAGCCTGCTCCGGTATCTATCGATGGCTTAGGTAGAGGAGTAAGCTGCTCGGGCGATGAGCGATTATATTGCATGAAGACTAAATTCCAAAATTCAAGATAGCGACTTCCTTCGCTATCTTCACTAAGCTTAGAAGCTTTGCCATATTTAGGCCCTCGATCATAGTATAGCTCAGAACAAGGTCCACAAGGTCCTACCTCTCCCATCGCCCAAAAGTTATCTTTTTCATCTAGACGAGTAATTTTATGGGTAGGGACATACTGGGTCCAAAGCTCGAAAGCTTCCTCATCTTCTCGGAAGACACTAGGCCAGATACGTTCTGCTTCAAACCCAAAAACTTGAGTAGAAACTTCCCAGGCAAATTGAATAGCTTCTGCTTTAAAATAGTCGCCAAAGGAAAAATTGCCGAGCATCTCAAAGAATGTTAAATGCCGCGCGGTATGTCCCACATTTTCAAGATCATTATGTTTTCCTCCCACTCGAATACATTTCTGGGCCGTAGTCGCTCGATTATAATCTCGTATAGTATCGCCCAAGAAAACGTCTTTAAATTGGTTCATGCCTGCATTGGTAAAAAGAAGAGTAGGATCATCATGAGGCACTACAGGGGAGGAGGTAATTATAGAGTGCTGCTTATTTTTAAAATAATGGAGAAATTGGCGACGAATTTCTTGAGTAAGCATTGAAAATTCCTGATGGATGAAAAAGTAAAAGATTATATCTTAAGAAAGCTTTTTCCTTCTAGCGGATTAGTTTTCGAAAAGATGGTAAGCTAAAAGATAAAGGTTTCACATTTTTTCTGTTCTTTGCCATTAAGAAGGTGTTTAGCCTGCAGCCTTTAAACTGCGTAGGAAATGAAATTGATTTACGTAAGGGACAGGAATTGCTTGGGCTGGGCGGAATATTACCACATAATGAATCCAACTTGGTTTAGCAAAAGTTTTGTTATCGTAGGAGAAACGCTTAGTTTCTCAATAGTTTAAAGCTGAAATTTTGCGATCCAAAATTCGGTCACAAGATGCCTTTATATATTGAGACCAGCCTAAGGTATTGCCACCAATATGCATGCCAATTGCCCTATACAATTTCCCTGTAAATTCTTTAATAAGGACCCATACAAGCCCTTTCATGGTGGCAAAAATTACTTGGGGAAGGAAAGCAACAGGATTGCAGCAGAAAATAGCATTAATAAAATGCATAAGGCCAAAAAATAATCGATGCAAAAAATACGGAAGCCACACGAGCAGCAAGATTGGCTACGGAATTTGAAAAGTCTAGTTTCCTGTATGCAAGAAAAATGCATTGAGACAATTTTGCATGAGTGGATTATCCTTAAAAAAAAGCTGCTAGGATTAACCCAGTAGCTTTCCTAACAAGAAATTAAATATTCCTTTATTTGGATTTTTACTTAATTATGCCATCATAGCACCTATAGCAAAGAAACTAGCTATGCCTGCTGAAGCTATAGTAGCTAAGCATGCTAGCTTTATAAAAAAGCTCTGAGCATATTCTTTAGCTGCCCATACTTTTTTTAAAAAGCTAGCTTTAACGGTTTGCAATGAATAGCTTCTGGTTGGATCTAGTTGGGGTATTTCTTGTTCCTCCGCTTGGGGTAAAATTCCCTCACTTTCTTTCATTTCCACTTTAATAAAAGAATTTTCCTTTCCATTCTCACGATTTATTCTCTCCTGCCAATCATGCATATAATGTTGGGTAAGTAATTTCGCCTCTTTTTCTTCTTTTTCTGCTAGTTCTTCAGCAGTTAGAGTTTCTTGAGTATGGGGAGGAATAAACTTTTTTATCAGCTCTTCAACTATTACCCTCATTTCTTTAAAATTGTTTTTCAAGCTTCCAAATTCTATGGCCAGCTGTTGCTGATCTTGCCCTATTTTCCGGAAGCCTCGTTTTATCTCAGTCTGCTCATTGCGTAGCAAATGGAATTGCTGCTCTATTTCTCGGAACGATTCCCGCAAACCTACAAGATCCCTATGTACGCGTTCTTGGGCCTGCCTTATTTCCTGAAAGGATTTTCGTAAGTCTGCAAAATCTCTACGTATAACGTCTCGTTCTTGTCCTACCTCCTGAAAGGCTTGTTTTATCTTTGCCTGTTCATATCGCCTTAACTGATGTTGCTGCTCTAATTCCTGGAAGGATTCTCGCAAGCTTGCAAAACCTTTATGTAAGCGTTCTTGGTCTTGCCGTATCTCCTGAAAAGCTTGTTTTATCTCTGCTTGTTCATTTCGCCTTAACTGCTGTTGTTGCTTTAATTCCTGAAAAGCTTGTTTTATCTCTGCCTGTTCATTCCGCCTTAACTGCTGTTGTTGGTTTAATTCCTGAAAAGCTTGTTTTATCTCTGCTTGTTCACTCAGCCTTAACTGCTGTTGTTGGTTTAATTCCTGAAAAGCTTGTTTTATCTCTGCCTGTTCATTCCGCCTTAACTGCTGTTGTTGGTTTAATTCCTGAAAAGCTTGTTTTATCTCTGCTTGTTCACTCAGCCTTAACTGCTGTTGTTGCTTTAATTCCTGAAATGCCTGTTTTATCTCTGCCTGTTCATTCCGTCTTAGCTGCTGTTGTTGCTTTAATTCCTGAAAAGCTTGTTTTATCTCTGCCTGTTCATTCCGCCTTAGCTGATGTTGTTGGCGTATTTCCATGAAAGACTCTTCAAAATCTCCAAAGTCTCTGCTAATGACTTCTAGTTCTTGTCCTATTTCTTGAAAGGACTCTCTTAGATTTTGAAAATCTCTACGGATAAGATATTGTTCTTCCCCTATTCTTTGAAAAGATTGTCTTAGCTCTGCCTGATCGTTAATTATTAATTCTTGGCCTTCTTGGATTTTAATTTGTCCTTGTTCAATTCTTGACAGTCCTTCGTTTATAAGGCAAAAGTCTTCTAAAAGTTTATCAGCCCGGTTACTAAGCTCTTGTCCCTCTTCTTGTCTTTGTTCAACCTCTATTTCTAATTCCTCGGTCTGTAAATGTACAACACTAGTTCGAGATAAACGTTCTCTTTCACTTTGCTCACGTTCCATGCTATTTAGCTGATGCATTACCGTTGCAATCATCAAATCCTGCTCAGATTGTAATAATTTTGCATTAGCATGCAGGAGCCGAGCATCCTGATATCTTTGACGAGCGTTAAATTCCTCTAAAAAATCCTCCGAATCAGAATCGGAATCAGACGAAAGAATTTTTCTTACTCCCATAATCTACCTCAATTTTTAAAACTTTTATATAATTTGTCAAAAGAAGCAAGCTCATTTGATAACTTTTTTGTTGGGTAAGAAAGTTTACAAATAAACTTAGCTTCTTAATCCATGATAAAAATATTACTTTCTTACTAACATTTATACAATATTTGCAAATCCTAAAGAAAAAAGACAAAGAGTAGATCTGGCTAATCTACTAAAATGTGCGCTTATACCGCTTTTCTTACACATCTTTTTTTCCTGCATTTTGTCTAATACTGTTTTTAAGCTAGCATTGCTTGGTAGACCTAATTCTTTACATAAAGCAGATTGGTATTTAATAAAGGCTTGGTAATCTTCAAAAAGACTATTTAGCTTTTCAAGAACTTCTTCCGCTGTATAATCGGCTTTTACCATGTTAAGGGTAGCAAGTTTATCTCCTATTTCTTTAATCTTATATTGCGCCAACGTTGTTTTTTCAGCAATTAATGATAACTCCTTATTCGCACCTAACAGATGCTTGACGGCAACAGATAAGGTGGTAGTTGGCTGAAGCGGTAGGCCCCCTTCTTTCATCAGTTTTAATACTTCTTGCTCCTTATCAGTTTGCTTTTGTAATTGCCAATCTAATATTCGTAATTTTATCTCTAATATATTTTTGTCACTTTGTAGAGCTGCTTTCTCTTCTACAAAATGATGAGTGTCTGCTTCCAACTTAACCTGATGAGATAAAAGACGTTTATTTTCTCTTGCCAGTACCTTCTTCTCTGCCGCAAGTCTAATTTTACCATTTACTAACGCTTCTATTTTGTTTTCACTTTCAATATTAGCTACCAACAGGTTATTTCTATTGCTTTGAATAGCTTTTTTTTCTTCCTCAATTTGATGGATATCAACTAACAGTTTATTTATGTCATTGAGAAGGTTGTCATTTTCTTCTCTAAGTTGATGATTAGCTGCGGCTAAATTGTTTCTATCATTTTCGACAGCTTCTTTTTCTTCTTTAAGCTGATGATTAGTGGCAGCTAAATTGTTTCTATCATTTAGAAGGTTATCATTTTCTTCTTTAAGTTGATGATTGGCTGCAGCTAAATTGTTTTTATCGTTTAGATGACGCTCATTTTCTTCTTTAAGTTGATGACTGGTTGTTGCTAAGTTGTTCTTATCGTTTAGATGACGCTCATTTTCTTCTTTAAGCTGATGATTGGTTGCTGCTAAGCTGTCTTTATCATTTAGAAGGTTATCATTTTCTTCTTTAAGTTGATGATTGGTTGCTGCTAAGCTGTCTTTATCATTTAGAAGGTTATCATTTTCTTCTTTAAGTTGATGAATAGCTTTAGCGAAATTGTTTTTATCGTTTAGATGACGCTCATTTTCTTCTTTAAGCTGATGATTAGTGGCAGCTAAGCTGTCTTTATCATTTAGATAACGCTCATTTTCTTCTTTAAGTTGATGATTGGTTGCTGCTAAGCTGTCTTTATCGTTTAGATGACGCTCATTTTCTTCTTTAAGTTGATGATTAGCTGTAGCTAAATTGTTTTTATCGTTTAGATGGCTCTCGTTTTCTTCTTTAAGCTGATGATTAGCGAGTGTTAAAAGAGCATTATCATTTAAAAGAGAACAGCGGTTTTCTTTAAGTTTTGCTTTAGCCGCTCTTAAGGCATCTCTGTCTTCTAAAAGACTTTCTCTTTCTTTTTCAAGTTTAGTTTTGTCTGCTTCTAAGCTATCTTTATCTATTCTAAGGCTAAGATTTTCTCTAGCCAGGCTTTCTTCTCGTGTTGTTAATAAGGCAAGGCTTTCTTCTAATTCTCTATTTCTACTTAACGCTTTATCTTTTTCTGCTTCAATTCTTTTAATCGTTGCTAGCGCTTCCCTATCTTTATCTTTCAATTGATGATTTTCAGCCGCCAAAATCTTAACATTGTTTTTAAGCATCTCGTTTTTTTCATCCAATGCCATTACTCGTTGATTTGCCTTCAGGAGTTGTTCATCTCTTACTATGAGGGTAGCAAGAAGGTCATCAATCTTTTTGTCACATTCTCTTACTGTTGCTTTACATTCTCTTACTGTTGCTTTATATTTATAAAGCTTTTTTTCTTGTTTATCTACTCTATTAACTAAAGCTTTAAAATCAGCTTCTGAAACTATCATATTGAAATCCGCATCTACATGATCTTTAGAGTCTAAATTAATCATAAAAAAACCTTTTATTAATCATTTGGTAAATAAGGAAAATGCCTTACTTTACAATTGAAAGTAGGGTTAGCTTTGTTTTTATATTTTATTCTTTGATTTTAAACAAATAAAAAAGGTGAAAAATTAATGGGGTTATAAACTTTAACGAAGGAGGGATAGATTGCTTTTTTTTCTTAAGCATTTAATTGTCAATTGCTAATAAGTTCTAATTTTTGTCGTTTAAGAAAGATAAAAATTTTGATAAAAAGTTGATGAAATAGCTTTTTATATCTAGAGGGATTACAAAATTAAAAGCCAATATGAGTGTTTTCGCTAGTTGCTTAATAATTGAGAGACTTTTATTAGTAGTTGCTTGGATAGATAACCAAAAGCTACGCTTTCCTACATCTTTTGTTTTAGAAGCATCTTATCTGGCCAAAAGAGCCGCGGACGTTTATTAAGGATAAAAGGCGTATGGATAGAAGGTTTTACTAAGCCTTGGCATAGTAATTTGCTTTTAATTTCAATCACTGTGGTTGCTGTTTTCTTTGAAGCTGTAACAATAGCTTCTCCTGCTAAAGTGGCCGTTTGTTCTAGTTTATCTACTGTATCTATGACTTTAACTCCTATGTTTTTGGTGGATTTTATAAGATCTTCAGCTGTGATATCGGCCTTTACTAGATCAAAAATCTTTTGGATGACAGGCTGATACTGCTCTAGTTTGGCACATAGATACTCTTTATTTTTTCTTAGCTTTTTAAACCAGGCGATCCCATTCACATACATTTCAGGAACATCATCATGGGAATAAATAAAAGCATGATAGGTGTCCCATAATTGCATGCTTAAATTAAAAGTTTTAACCAATACATTGAGAGTACAATAATAAAGGCGACGCCAATAGGCTTCTAGGTTTTTTATCCTTAATTTTGCTTGATTTCTTGTCTTAACGGAGAAAAACATAGAGTCAGGATTTTTAGCCCATTGAGGCTCTATATGAGGAAAGTAATTGCCTTTAATAGCTTCTTTTAACTCGGTAAAAGCATTCGATAAAGCGCCAATTCTTTGAAAACATTCATCAATGCGGGTGGCAAGAAGGATAAGTTTGGCTATTCCGCGAATAGTATTTTCCACACATGTAGGAGTAAATTTAAGAGCAAAATCTGTTAAAGTTCCTAAAGCGGCAGGGACAATTGTTTGTGAAGTGCAAAGCTTTTTCTTGCGCTGTAGCCACCAAACCCAATGTACGACCGTACAAATTTTTAAGGTAGCCCTTACTGGTAATGAAAGATTAAAGTGCCCTAAAACTTTATCATGCATTAAATCATCTTGTAAACTTCGATAGACAGCAATAGGATTCATATTTTTTCTTGCCTGTTTACTAAATTGTGGCTAGAGTCTAGAACATTACCCAACAATCTTTAATAGGCATCTCTATGGTTGAAGTCAATAGTTCTTTAAAAAATAATAAACAAAATATTTCAAAAATTTTAAATCCCGAGCTTAAAGCTGTTTTAGCTAAAACCGCTCATACCATTAGAGGGCTCTCCATAGATGCTGTGCAAAAAGCAGACTCAGGGCATCCTGGATTACCGATGGGATGCGCAGAAATTGGGGCTTACTTATGGGGATATTTACTTCATTATAATCCTAAAAACCCTAAATGGTCCAATCGCGATCGCTTTATTCTCTCGGCCGGGCATGGTTCTATGCTTCTTTATTCTGCCCTACATTTAGCGGGCTATCCTCTTTCCATAGAAGATCTTAAAAACTTTAGGCAGCTTCACTCTAAAACCCCAGGGCATCCTGAATTCTTGGATACCGAGGGGGTAGAGACGACTACAGGTCCTTTAGGGCAGGGGATAGGCAATGCCGTAGGTCAAGCTTTAGGCTTAAAATTGCTAGGGGCTAAATTTAATACAGAGGCCCACCAGATTCTTAATAGCAAGGTTTACTGCTTATGTGGCGATGGGGATTTAATGGAAGGTGTTTCCTCAGAAGCATCTTGTTTAGCAGCTCATTTGCAACTTGATAACCTTATTTTAATTTACGATTCTAATCACATATGCTTAGATGGTCCCACAAGTGAGTGCTTTACTGAAAACACTAGAATGCGCTACGAGGCATATGGTTGGGAAGTCTTCGAGATGGACGGCAACGATTTAGATGATATCCATCAGGTGTTTTTAAAGGCTAGCGAGAAGCAAACGCGTCCTCGGCTCATCATCGCCCATACGATTATTGGAAAAGGCTCACCTAACAAAGAAGGAACAAACAAAGCTCATGGTGCCCCTTTAGGAGTAGAAGAGGTTAAAGCGACTAAAGATCTACTAGGCATCCCTCAAGAGCCTTTATTTTATGTTCCTTCAGAAGTTAAAGAGTTTTTTAGCAAAAAAATAGCAGAGCATATAGCTATAGAAAGAGAGTGGCAGGCAACTTTTAATGCTTGGGCTCAAGCAAACCCTAATTTGTTAAAGGCTTATGAAGCTATGTCTTGTAATTCTTTACCTGTGGATTTAGAAGAGCGCTTGAAGGCTATAGAGATTAAATCTCCTATTGCAGGACGGAAAGCATCGCAGGAAGTATTGAACGTCTTAGCTACACTTTTGCCGCAGCTTTATGGGGGCTCTGCAGATTTGTCGGGCTCAGATTTAACCATGTTAAAAAACTATCCGTTAGTTAAATCAGGTGACTTTTCAGGCCGTAATATCAAGTATGGGGTACGCGAATTTGGTATGGCTGCGATTGCTAATGGTCTTTACCAAACCCATATGATCATACCTTTTATTGGTACCTTTTTGACTTTTTCCGACTATATGCGCAATGCTATTCGCTTGGCAGCTTTGCAAAAAGCTCATGTGATTTATCAGTTTACGCATGATTCAATTTTTTTAGGAGAAGATGGCCCTACTCATCAACCCGTTGAGCATTATGCCTCCTTGAGAGCCATTCCTTATTTACGCGTTATTCGGCCAGCAGATGCCTATGAAGTGAAAATGGCATGGGCGGCAGCTTTACGCTATCCCGGACCTACAGCTATTATTTTAACTCGTCAAAATCTTCCGGAAATAACCGCAACAAAAAGCTTTTCTTATGCAGATGGTATGGGACGAGGCGCCTACATCCTTAGAAAAGAAAACTCTAAGCCCGATTATACCTTGCTAGCCACCGGCTCAGAATTACATCTAGCGCTTGATGTTGCGGCAGCCTTAGAAAAAAGCGGGAAGAGCGTACGCGTGATCTCCATGCCTTGCTGGGAATTGTATGAAGAGCAAGATTCAGCTTACAAAGAGAGCCTTTTAGGTGGCGACCTTGGCATTCGTGTTAGCATTGAAGCTGGCGTGGAGCAGGGGTGGCATAAATATATCGGTTTAAGCGGCATAGCAATTAGTATGCACAGCTTTGGCGCCTCCGCTCCGGCTGCTGCTTTGGCGCAAGAGTTTGGGTTCACAGTGGATGCTATTTTGAAAAAGCTTCTTCCATGATGAAAACCATTGACCCCGCTATCATTAACAGCAAATTTTTGCTCGCCCTGCATGGGCATAACCAGGGGCGCCCCCCCATTTGGTTGATGCGCCAAGCTGGACGCTATATGCCGGAATATCGGGCTCTTCGTCAGAAATATTCTTTTTTGGAGATGTGCCATCATCCTGAATTGATTGTAAAGGTGACTAACTTGCCACTGCAGGCTTTTGGCATGGATGCAGCGATTCTCTTTTCGGATATCTTAGTTGTAGCTGAAGCTTTTGAAGTGGGATTGTCATTTGAGGAAGGTAAGGGACCTGTGATAGCAAGACCTTTGCAAACAGAAAAGGATGTTGCAGCTTTATCAGCGGGCCCTGTGGCAGAAAAGCTTGCGTATGTAGCGGAAGGAATTAAGTTGCTGGTAAAAGAATTAAAAGTTCCCCTGATCGGATTTTGTGGCGCGCCCTTTACTCTAGCAAGTTACATGATTGAAGGTGGCAGTAGCCGAGATCTACTCAAAACAAAAAAATGGATGCTTAGCCATCCAACTAGTTTTCATCAACTATTGGATAAAATTTTACAAGCTACCCTTCAATATATTGAAATGCAGGTGCAGGCAGGCGTGCATGCTTTTCAAATTTTTGATTCCTGGGCCAACCATTTAAGCTGGGGACAATTTCAAGAATTTTCCTATGAATATATGAAGAAATTGGTAAAGCTTTTACAGCAATATTCTATCCCTGCAATTCTTTACTGTCGCGGTTCATCCGTCTTTGCTCCTAAGCTAGCAGAAGCCTCTCCTCAGGGTATTGGCTTAGATTGGAGCTGTAATTTAGCGCATATGCGTAAATATGTGCCTTTTCATATCGCTCTACAAGGAAATTTAGATCCGGATATTCTGTATGCCCCTCATGCAAAAATAGAGCAGGAGGCGCGGCAATTAATCGATGCTATGCATGGTGATCGTGCCTTCATTTTTAATTTAGGCCATGGTGTTAAGCCTGATACTCCTTATGATTCTGTTAGATTTTTGGTAGAAACAGTGCAATCTCTATGAAAAGAATTGTTGTAATAGGAGGAGGCATTTCAGGACTTGCCCTTCTTTGGTATCTAAGGAAGCGCCACGGCTCTGCTGCTTCTTTGACTTTGCTAGAAAGAAGTAATCGCTTAGGAGGATGGATTAATTCCTATAAAAAGGAGGGCTTTCTCTTTGAAAGAGGGCCTCGTAGTTGTCGCACGCGTGGCAGCGGAAAAGCAACCCTTCGTCTTATTGAAGAGCTTGGCTTGCAAAAGCAGGTAATCGTGGCCGATCAAGCAGCTCGACAGCGTTTTTTGTATCTAGACAAGCATTTGCAAAAAATTCCCTCTCATCTATTTTCTTTGCTATTTTCTCCTTTAACAAGGCAGGTAGCCTTTAATCTATTTAAAGAATGGCAAATTCCACCAGGAGAAAATGAGGATGAAACTATTCATGCCTTTTTCACAAGGCGCCTAGGCAGCGACGCAGCAGAAAATTTTTTAGATCCTCTTACCTCCGGCATCTATGGAGGAAATATTCATGAACTGTCGATAAAGTCTTGCTTTCCTGACTTATTTCAGTGGGAACGACAACATGGCTCTCTTACAAGAGGAGCTTTCCTACACTTTTTCACAAATAGGCAATCTCCTTCTTCTCTTTATATTAAAAAAATGTGTCAAGAAAGCTTATTCTCTTTTAAAGAGGGCATGCAAACTCTCTCGAATGCGCTAGCGCAAAACCTGCATGAATCTATTTTGCATGAGCAAGAAGTAACTGACTTGAATTTTCAAAAAAAGGGAATAGAATTAGGGCTTGCCCAAGGTAAAACTTTATGGGCAGACCAGGTTTATTCGACTTTGCCACCCGCTTCCTTGGCCGCTCTTATACGCCCACATCATCTTCCTTTGGCTAATCTATTAAGCTCAATTGCTAATGCTTCGATTGCAGTGGTAGGCTTAGGTTATAAGCAAAAATTATTAACCTCCAAAGGATTTGGATATTTAATACCTTCTAAAGAAAAAGAGGAAATTTTGGGAATGGTTTGGGACTCCTGTATATTTCCCCAGCAAAGCTTACACTCATTAGAAACGCGTTTGACTGTAATGATAGGTGGCACCCGCATGAGTGATTTTTCGCAAAGAAAAGAATCAGATTTTTTGAATAGTGCTTTAAAAGCGATCTCTAATCACTTACAGTTTCATGCAGCGCCCGATGTTGTAGATATTCATCTTGCCCAGAATGCTATCCCTCAATATGTTGTAGGGCATGAACAAAAAAAAATGCTGATAGGAAAATATTTGCAGGAATTATCCCCTCATCTGCAACTATTAGGAAGTGCGTTTAATGGTGTCTCAGTGAATGATTGTATAGCCCAAGCTTATTCGATGGCCTATTCTCGCTTGATTCCTGATAGCATATAATATCCTTATTTATTAACGTTTTATGCAGTAAAACATCTGATGCATTCAATCTAATGCATGCTCACATCAAACTTCTTATTTTTAATGAAAGCTTCCTTCTTTCAAAGGTAACCAATTGTAAGCAAATTTTTAATTTTTAATAATTTATGCCTACTCTCGCACTTTCTCTTATGGGCTACAGGTCTGCGGTAAAGCTTTTGGTAACTTCGTTTTTAAGGCCTTAAATATTTGTCCGTTTTGATCAAGTGCTTCTTGGTTTTGCTAAGAACTTATTAGTTGCAGTCATCCTGTAAAAATAACAAACCTCTCCTATAAGACAGAGAGAGAGAATCAGAAGATTAAGAGACGCATAAGAGTCGTAAGAGAATTTTCACATGAAGAATCATCCAAAAGTTTGGTAATAGCAATCCTTAGCAAATCCATGAAGTTTAGAGGAATAATAAAGCATACTTGAAAAGGGGGATAACAAAAATTAGAAAGATAAATGATGTTTGTTGGCCTAAGGGACTATGAACATCAATTTCAAGCGTATCCCTGAATCATAAAAGGGGGCTCATTAAAATTAAGGCGAAAAATTTAAAAGGAGCAAAACACTATAAAAATAGGCTAGAAGAAAAAAATTCCGAACCTAGCGAATCAAGAAGTAGGAATCGCACCTGTAGGCACCCATGATCTTGATTCTCTAATCCCACGAAAAGTTCCTAGTGTTATGAACAAAAATATTGCCTACTGCTTAAAAGAATCCGGATTTACCCCCATTTTTAAAGATTATGATCACCCAGCTACAGAAGCCTATATTAAAGAAATTAACGGCTTTGAAGTGGAAATCGAGTTTCTTACGGATTCAGTAACTCGTGGAGATAAAAACAAAAACGTCCTAATAGCTGGAGTCATTGCACAGCCATTGAGCTATTTGTCGTTAAGTTTGCAAATGACTTTAAACTTTGTAACCTATTCGGGGGAGAGAGGCTTGGTTGTGTCCCCGGGAGCATGGATGCTTCATAAAGGCCTTACATTTCCCAAGCGTAATGCCCCCTCAAAAGCTTACAAAGACTTTTATGGTATCTGGTATGCCGCTACGCAATTAGGAGGATTTTCCGCTAGGGCTGTTGCTGAGCTTGCCATGCTGTTTCAGCGACATTCTAAATGATTGAAAACCTTTCAAAAAAATTTATTCCGCTGGATGGAAAATGCAACTCCTATCGATTGGTCACGGTTGGAAACACAAGATCTCTCGGGCAGACTTAAAAAATTAAATTTTGAGAAAATCATTAAGAGCATAATTTTAAGAAGAGAAAATCAAAAAGGCTAGGAACCAAAAAAGAAAAAAAATCTGCAAGCTAATGATGGGTTTTATAACCCCTTGCTTTCAAATAGGTTTCATGGGCTATTTTTATACTAAAAACCTTAAAAAGAAAAAGGCTAGAAGAGTTTTTTTATAAGTTTATAATTTTTATAATTCTTAGCTATTTCCTCCCATAAGGCTGTTGTTAAATTCTTTATTAATGAAAATTTTTTTCTTAAATCTTCTCCATTAATGTAAGCGGTCATGGGTACAGAACTGCTTAATTTTTGACGATAAGGAGCCCATGCAAATGAGGAAGTGCAGGAAATAGAAAATAGCTATTTGTTAGCATTTTCGTCTTTACAGATGCCTGTAGAATCGCATCTTAGGGCTTTGAAAGCTCTTACCTCCTTGTAATAGTAGTGTAAGTTCTTCATTTTTAGATGCTTTTGCTTAAATAAAAGGTGGCTTTAAGTTTTTTATATCAAGTGTTATTCTTATGGATAGAATCCCTAAAAATAGATTTAGCTTATATACTTAGCCTATATATAGGAGCTTTTAGAGAAAAACATGGTTTACTTTATAGGCTCTTTGTAACAATAGGAGAAAAGCTTTAAAGTCATTTAAAAGCCCTTTAAAGTCTTACTTTTAGGTGAACGTTGGAGATAGCTTGATTAAGTTATAGGGGGATCCCAAGTATTTTAAGGAAAAATTAAAAGATTAAAAATAGTGTTTATTACCTTAAAATAATGTTAAATTTACTTATGCTTAAACAATATAAAATTAGGACAGGCAGTTAACTCTTTAGCCTTTTCTCTTTTTTCAGAACAGGTAACCTAGGTTGCAAAAAATAGAGCCTGAGGCTACAGTTAAAATATACGCCATTTAACTACGAGATTGTTATGTTTGACAAATTTACAAATCGTGCAAAGCAAGTCATTAAGCTTGCCAAAAAAGAAGCACAGCGCTTAAATCACAATTATTTGGGCACTGAACATGTCTTACTAGGGTTGCTCAAGTTGGGTCAAGGAGTGGCAGTCAATGTATTGCGCAACCTTAATATTGATTTTGAGACAGTGCGGAATGAAGTAGAAAAACTCGTGGGGTACGGACCTGAAATTCAAGTGTATGGGGACCCAGCTTTAACGGGAAAGGTTAAAAAAGTATTTGAACATGCTAATGAAGAAGCGGCAAATCTTAACCATAATTATGTAGGAACTGAGCATTTACTATTAGGGTTATTGCGCCAAACGGATGGCGTGGCGGCGCAAGTACTAGAAAATTTAAATGTAAATCTTAAGGAAGTTCGCAAAGAAGTATTAAAAGAATTAGAAACTTTCAATCTCCAATTGCCTCCTATTGGAGCAGGATCTCCTTCTTCCCGTTCTGGGGAGATTAGTGGTCAGATGGGATCTTCAGGTAAGCCTTATGACAAAGGTAATTCAGGCATGGGTGGAGGGCTGGAAAAGATGCCTGCCCTTAAAGCTTATGGCCATGATCTCACGGAAATGTGCCGAGAAAATAAGATGGATCCTGTGATTGGTCGTAAGCCCGAGGTTGAAAGACTTATTTTGATCCTTTGTCGTCGTCGCAAGAATAACCCTGTGCTGGTCGGGGAAGCGGGTGTAGGAAAGACTGCTATTGTAGAAGGACTTGCCCAAGCCATTGTTAAAGGCGAAGTTCCTGATAATCTAAGAAAGAAGCGTTTAATTGCTCTTGATCTAGCCTTGATGATTGCAGGTACAAAATATCGCGGGCAATTTGAAGAGCGTATTAAAGCGGTCATGGACGAAATTAAAAAGAATGGAAATGTTCTTTTATTTATTGATGAACTCCACACGATTGTAGGCGCGGGAGCTGCTGAAGGAGCTATTGATGCTTCTAATATTTTAAAGCCTGCTCTTTCTCGTGGAGAAATTCAGTGCATAGGGGCAACTACTATCGATGAATATCGCAAGCATATTGAAAAAGATGCTGCTTTAGAGCGTCGTTTTCAAAAAATTGTGGTAGCGCCTCCTTCAGTAGAAGATACAATAGAAATCTTAAGTGGCTTAAAAAATAAATATGAAGATCACCACAAATGTATTTATACTCCTCAAGCGCTGACTGCTGCTGCTGTTCTTTCAGATCGTTACCTTCATGGACGATTTTTGCCAGATAAAGCGATTGATTTATTAGATGAAGCGGGAGCCAAAATGCGTATTTCCATGATGAATCAGCCCCAAGATATAAGCAAATTTGAAGCAGAAATCGAGGAAACACGATTAGCTAAAGAAGAAGCGATCGCTAAGCAAGAATATGAAAAAGCTGCCAAGTTACGTGATAAGGAAAAAACATTGAGGGAACAGCTCCAGCAGCTGCGTAATCAATGGGAAGTGAATAAAGAAGAGCATGAGGTAATTGTTGAAGACGAAGATGTCGCTCAGGTGGTAGCAAAGCAAACTGGGATTCCTATTAGTCGCCTTACTGAAGGAGAAACTCAGAAAGTTCTTAAGATGGAAGAGCATCTTAAAGGTAGCATCATCGGTCAAGATGAGGCTCTTAAAACTGTTTGCAGGGCTATACGTCGAAGTCGTGCAGATATTAAAGATCCTAATCGTCCAATAGGGGCTTTTCTCTTTTTAGGGCCAACAGGAGTAGGAAAAACTCTCTTAGCTCGCTTGCTTGCTATCAACATGTTTGGAGGCGAAGATGCGCTTATTCAAGTTGACATGTCAGAGTATATGGAGAAATTTGCTGTCAGCCGCATGACAGGCTCTCCACCAGGCTATGTAGGCCATGAAGAAGGCGGGCAGCTAACAGAACAAGTCCGCCAGCGTCCTTATTCGGTTGTACTCTTTGATGAGATTGAAAAGGCTCATCCCGACGTGATGGATTTATTATTACAAATCCTAGAAGAAGGTCGTTTAACTGATTCATTTGGCCGTAAAATAGATTTTCGTAATACTATTATCATCTTGACCTCTAATTTAGGTGCTGATCTGATTAGGAAAACCACAGAAGTAGGCTTTGGTGCCGAGGAAGGATCTTTAGACTACGAGCGCATTAAGGATAAGATTGAAGGAGCTGTTAAAAAACAATTTAAGCCAGAATTTCTTAATCGCTTAAATGACATGATTATTTTCCGTCCGCTTAATCGTGAAGCTTTAATGCAGGTTATTGAGATTGAAATCAAAAAAATGCAAAATCGCTTACAAAAACGTGAAGTTTACATCACTCTTGATGAAAAAGCTAAAAATTTCTTGGTCGACAAAGGCTTTCAGCCGGAAATGGGGGCTCGGCCTTTGAGGCGCACCATTGAGCAGTATTTAGAAGATCCTTTAGCCGAAAAGCTTTTAATGCATCCTGAGAAGGGCTGCCGTTGTACGGTTACAGCAGATGAGGATCATTTAATTATTCATGAAGAAGAACTTATAAATTTAAACAGAAAAATAGTAGATAAAAAGATTTTAACTACTCCTACTGTTTAAAAGCTTGCCTAAACCTTAAGGTTTGCTACCCAGCAAACCTTAAGAGACGCTCTTTGCTTCTAAAATATCTATGGAATTCCCTTGCATAAATTTTTTATTGTTTACCGGCAAATGAAGGGAGGCCTATAGTATTTCATGCACAGTAGAGAGGTTTTATATGGTTAAAATTATCAATGTTTTAGCTTTTTTAATTGCACCTATTTATTTAATAATGGCGCAAGATTGTTGCCACCGCCAGTCGCAAATGATTGCCAATCTGGAGGCTATTAAGCATGAGTTTGAAATCAGTTATGCCCCTTTTGAATGGAAAAAGAAATGTCTAAACTGGAATTTAGATCAGGAGGTTGAAAAAGCCAAAGAAAAAATCCTTTCTTCCCCTTCCTTATCTAACAAGCATTATCATCAAATTATTCGTGACTTATTTAATTCCGTACAAGATTTACATACACGTGCTGAATTTTATGCTACAGAATATGCCTTTCTGCCGTTTTGTGTGCAAGGGGTACAGGACCATTATTTTGTTGTATGGGTAGATAATTTGTGGGCTAAAAAAGAGCAAATAAATCTCCAGGTGGGCGATGAGATTTTATCTTTTGACGGAAGGCCAGTCAAGGAAGTAGTGGAAGAGATTAGGTTATCAGCCTTTGGAGCTAGCCGCAACAAAACTTATCAACATCTTAGCGAATGGCAGCTTACCTTACGTAAAGCTGTTAGATTGCAAGATGTTCCTCAAGGTCCAATAGAAATAGTTTCTAGAAAACCTGATAGCCAACAAGTTCACTCTTTTGTAGTAAACTGGGAGTATACGCCTGAAGAGATCAAAAATAATTATTCTTTAAGCATGCCTCTTAATTTAGACAGAGAGGATGAGGATAAACCTCCCTTTTTTCATCAAGAGCACATTCTGCCTTTTTATGCTAGTTTGGCCGACCATTCTCCTTGTTTAGCTGATAAAGCCGAGCTATTAGGCGCTAAGATAAATTTTTTCCCTGCGTTGGGGCCTGTACTATGGAAAGCCGATTCGCCCATTTTTGACGCTTATATCTACTCTTTAAAGAACAATAAAAACATTGGATACCTACGTATTCCTGATTTTCAAGGAAATGCATACCAAGTAGGGCAGTTCCAGCAAATTATTACTAAGATGGAAAGTTGCACAGACGCCCTAATCGTGGATGTCATGAATAATCCTGGTGGCTTTACTTTTTACATGTATGCCCTAGCCTCTATGTTAACTTCTAAGCCGCTGACCAATTTAAAAGAACACTTCTCTATTACTCAAGAAAATGTATACTATGCTGTACAGGATGCTTCTTCGTTAAAAGATATTGTTAACGATCACGACGCTACACAGGTGTTAGGGACACATATCCATGGCTATACTGTCGATAGGCAACTAGCTTGCTATCTTTTTAAATATGCCAAATATATTCAAGATCAATTCAAGCAGGGTAAATATTTCACCGATTTATATCCTGTGAATGGAATAAAAACCATCTATCCTCATCCCACTACGCAGTACACTAAGCCTTTATTCGTTTTAACTAATTCTTTAAGTATGTCTTGTGCAGAGTTTCTACCTGCTCTGTTACAAGGCAATGAGCGGGCAATAATATTAGGTGAGCAAACGGCTGGAGCGGGAGGTTCTATCATACGTAGAAAGTATTCCAATCGCTTTGGAATAGCTGATTTAGTTTTCACACAATCACTTGTGTATCACTACAATGAGCAGCCTCTTGAAAATGTAGGAGTTAAGCCTGATCTGACTTGCCTTTGGACTGCAGAGGATTATACAAAAGAGTTTGCCGGCTTTATCGATGTTGTTAATGAAGTTGTCTCTCTTAGGGTGGATGGACTTTTACCTAATACTGCTAACCTTTTAGAATAAATAATTTTTGAATTTAGATAATGCGATTAATGATTAACAAAATCTTCCTTGCGGCTTTATATAGTTTTTTATTTTTTTATCTAGGGTCTACTCTCTTAGCATCCGAGGCTTATCGCGCTAAAATGCTAGGAAATATTGACCTTATAAAAAGTATATTAGCCTCAAAATATGCACCGGCTGAATGGAAAAAAAACTATATAGGCTGGGATTTAGAGATAGAAGCACAAGCAGCTAAGGATGAAGTGTTGAGAAGAAGTAGCTTATCCCTTCATGATTATCAAAAGATCTTGCTGAATTTTTTTAACTCCATGCAAGATTACCATGTAAAAATAGACTTTTATGCCACAGAAATGTCTTTTTTGCCCTTCCGGCTAGAAGGAGCAGAGGGAAGATATTTTGTTGCTTGGCTACCAAAAAATTCTCAAAGTTATGCAAAAATGGATTCAAGCCTTGCAGATATGCTTGCGAATATGCAGATAGGCGATGAAGTATTAGCATTTGGAAATATGCCAATTGATGAATACTTTAAGAAATTTAGCTTGAAATCTTTTGGAAAAGCTTTAACCGCGACCGATCAGCGTTTGGCTGAGCAATATCTAACATTGCGCTTAGCCAGCATGGGCTACGAAGTGGAGCAGGGAAGCGTGCCTATTACTATTAGACATCATCATGCGAATCAAATAAATACTTATACACCTGAATGGCTATACGTGCCTGAACACATTACAAATCATTCTCCTTCAGCTAGCTTTTACTCTACATGCTTCGGAGAGATATGTTCTATGAAAAAAGGTCTGGGTTTTTTTGATAAAGAGATGATCACTCCCTTACATAGGCAAATGGAAGTAGCCAAAAAATCTATTAATAAATTTAAAAAAGAAAATTGGGGCTTGTTGGAAGAAGGTAATAGCGAAAGCGATTATATAGTACTGGGGCGCTATCAAAGTTTCGTCCCAGAATTAGGGGAGGTGCTATGGAGAGCTACTTCTTTACATTACTATTCTTATATTTTTCAAACAACTAATCATAAAAAGATTGGCTACCTACGTATCCCTACCTATGCTGCTAGTGAAAATGAATATAAGGAGTTAGAGACAATCATCCAGCACTTTCAAAACGAGACAGATGCATTGGTTATCGATCAACTTAACAATCCGGGAGGATCATTAGCCTATCTGCTCTCTTTGCTCTCTCTACTCAGTGAATATTCTCTTGAATTACCTCTGGAACGGCTTACCATTACTCAGCAAGATGTCGCTAAAGCTTTGAAGATGGTAAATAACCATCACAATATACTTAATGATTTGATCGATAATATTCCGAATTTTCTAATTTCTCGTGACAATACTGAGGGGATTACCGCTTTTTTTCAGACCATTATTGATGAATGGAACGCAGGACGAACATTTACTCAGCCTCTCCACTATTATGGAATTACTTCTGTTTCATCTAATCCGCATACTCATTACAATAAACCTATCCTAATTTTAGTAAATTCTTTAGATTTTTCATGCGCTGATCTTTTTCCAGCCATTTTACAAGATAACCAGCGCGCGAAGGTTTTTGGCTCGCCGACAGCAGGCGCCGGAGGATTTGTTTTAGAGCACGAATATCCTAACCTTTTTGGCATTGCTAGCTTTTCTTACACCGGCTCTATATTCTATCGCACAGGCGATCGACCGCTTGAAAATCTTGGTGTTACACCAGATTTTCCCTATGAAATCACCGTCGACGATCTTATTTATAACTATAAAGGTTATACAAAGGCTGTGTTGCAAGCAGTGGAAGACTTATTCAAGTAAAAGCTAACCTTGTCGCAGCTTTATCAATAATAAGGAAAAAAAGCGATAGCTTTAGGCATCACTATTGTATCGGCAATGACCTTTTTAAGGTTTTTTTACGGCGCCGGTCAAGACAGCTGCTGTAATTGTCCCTTGTAAAACCTTGCTAAGTCCAGCTTCTCCTAACCTAGACCCCCATTTAATTAAAGAAGTAGGATGGATAGACAACGCATGATGCCAAAATTCATACCCGCAAAAGTATTGCCCATAAGGATTTTCTACCCATCGATACACCACTTTTTCATCAAAAAGCCATACATATGTTGCAAGATAAAGAGCCCTACAACTAGCTTTACAGGCATAGCGGGCTGGCTTTCTACAAACAGCTTATCAAACTCTTCTTCCAGCTGCTTCCATTCAATCAATTTGGATAGCTGGATAAGAGGATGATTTGGATTAAGCTCATCGCTAAAGCGGGATTTAAAAAGGCGGCCTTGTTGATTATCTAGCTTGATTGGTTTCATAATCAACTTTGCAAGAAATTAAGAGCTTTATAAGGATTTATGCGTAAAAAATCATAGTAACTGGGGAGAAAAAATGCTCTCAAAATATTTTTCAAGCATGAAACACCCTTTAAATCATGTCGAACTAAATATTTTGTTGATGATTGTGCCTTTTCAAGATAAGCTAATTTGAATCTTTTAATAATTACTAGGCGGTAAAAAATGAACCCCTTTATCCCTCCTATTACTCTTGGGCATTTGCCCAATGAAGTTTTAGCCTCTATCCTTGAGCGCTGCCCTCACCCCTCTTTATTTAGCATTTGCTCCCGCTGGCATGATCTTCTATCTGATAAAGTGATCCCTCCCCTGTATAGAAAGATAGGTAACATTCATTTCCCTAACGGAAATGTTACTGAGCAGGCTCTTATCATAGATAAAATTTATGAATTAGATACTCGGCTGCCTCTTGTAAAAAAGGTAGATAAAATTTTTAAGCAAACTTTTATATTAGCTAAATCTCTTTCTCCTTTAGAATTCAAATGGAAAACCGAGGAAAAGAAATATTTTACCCTCGCTAATTACTGTTTTTACCTTGTAAATATCAACCGCCTCTTAATGTGGAAAGAACTGGGCGGAGGAGGAGAATATTTAGAAAAAGAAGAAATTAAAGCTTTATCTTTAGAAAAAAAAGGAGAGCTTTTTAGAGCATGGATTGAAAGATATGGCATCGATATCAAACATATAGCCCTAAAAAAAAATGGTATGACTTATTTACCTTCTGAAATAGGCTTGTTTCCTCAGCTACAAACGCTTATCTTGGATCAAAACCAGCTCACTATTCTTCCTACAGAGATCGGGCAGCTATCTCAGCTGCAAAAGCTTTATTTAAGCTCCAATCAACTCATTACTCTTCCTATAGAAATAGGACAGTTACCTCAGTTGCAAGTGCTTAATTTAGACCAAAATCAGCTCACTACTCTTCCTGCAGAGATCGGGCAGTTGTCTCAGTTGCAGCTGCTCTCTTTAAAGTACAATAAACTAGCTGCTCTTCCTGCCGAAATCGATCAACTGTCTCAACTGCAAGGCCTTTACTTAGACAACAATCAGATAGCAGTTCTTCCTCGCAAAATAGGATGTTTATCTCTGTTGCAAGAGCTTGTCTTAGATCATAATCAACTTAGCTCTCTTCCTGCCGAGATAGGCCAGCTATCTGAACTGCAAAACCTTTGCATAAACAATAATCTAATCTCTTCCCTTCCTAGCGAAATAGGATGTTTATCTCAGCTGCAAGAGCTTGCCTTAGACCATAACCAACTTAGCTCTCTTCCTGCCGAGATAGGCCAGCTATCTGAACTACAACACCTTTGCATAAATAACAACCTGCTTACTTCTCTTCCTGCTGAAGTAGGTCAGTTGCTGGATCTAGAAAGGCTTTACGTAAGCCACAATCTACTTACCTTCTTTCCTCACGAAATAGGACGCTTATCTCAGTTGCAAGAGCTTGTCTTAGATCATAATCAACTTAGCTCTCTTCCTGCCGAGATAGGTCAGCTATCTGAACTACAAGATCTTTACGTAAGCAACAATCTACTTACTTCCCTTCCTCGCGAAGTAGGACGTTTATCTCAGCTGCAAGAGCTTGCCTTAGACCATAACCGACTTAGATCTCTTCCTGCCGAGATAGGTCAGCTATCTGGACTACAAAACCTTTACATAAATAACAACCTACTTGCTTCTCTTCCTGCCGAGGTAGGCCAGTGGCTGGAACTAAAAAGGCTTTACGTAAGCAACAATCTACTTACCTCTCTTCCTCACGAAATAGGACACTTATCTCAGTTGCAAGAGCTTGTCTTAGACCATAACCAACTTAGCTCTCTTCCTGCCGAGATAGGCCAGCTATCTGAACTACAAGAGCTTTACGTAAGCAACAATCTACTTACTTCCCTTCCTCACGAAATAGGACGCTTCTCTCATTTGCAAGAGCTTGTCTTAGGCCATAACCAACTTAGCTCTCTTCCTGCCGAGATAGGTCAACTATCTGAACTACAAAACCTTTACATAAACAATAATCTACTCACTTCTCTTCCTAGCGAAATAGGACGTTTATCTAAACTATACGAACTTAGCTTAGAATATAATCAACTCCATGTTCTTCCTTCTCAGATAGGAAAGTTATTTAAGCTACGGGTGCTTACCCTACACCATAACCTACTCACAACCCTTCCCGCTGAAATTGAACACTTATTTGACCTTGAAAGACTTGCTTTAGAATATAATCAACTCATCTCTCTTCCTATACAGATAGGAAAGCTATTTCATTTACAAGCGCTCACCCTAGATCATAACCAACTGACTACTCTTCCTGCAGACATGAGATGGCTTTTTCAGTTGCAAAAGCTTACTTTAGATAACAACCAGCTTACCGCTCTTTTTGCAGAGATAGACCGCCTGTTTCAGCTAAAATTCCTTACCCTAGACCATAATCAACTTACCACTATCCCTGCCGAGATAGGCCTATTGCCTCAGCTACAGGAGCTCATACTAGCTTATAATCAACTCACTAATCTTCCTACCGAGATAGGCAATCTATCCCGCTTAACAATCCTTAACCTTGATCATAATCAGCTTACCACTCTTCCTGCCGAAGTAGGACAATTAACTCAGCTTCAAATGCTTACCTTAGACCATAATCAGCTTACCGTTCTTCCGGTTGAGATAGGTCAACTGACGTATTTACAACTGCTCTCTTTAAAGTACAATAAACTAGCTGCTTTTCCTGTCGAAGTAGATCAGTTGCTGGATCTAGAAAGGCTTTACGTAAGCAACAATCTACTTACCTCCCTTCCTCACGAAATAGGACGCTTATCTCAGCTGCAAGAGCTTGCCTTAGACCATAACCAACTTAGCTCTCTTCCTGCCGAGATAGGCCGGCTATCTGGGCTACAAAACCTTTATATAAATAACAACCTACTTATTTCTCTTCCTGTCGAAGTAGGCCAGCTATCTGAACTACAAGATCTTTACGTAAGCAACAATCTACTTACTTCCCTTCCTCACGAAATAGGACGCTTATCTCAGCTGCAAGAGCTTGCCTTAGACCATAACCAACTTAGCTCTCTTCCTGCCCAGATAGGCCAGCTATCTGGACTACAAAACCTTTACATAAATAACAACCTGCTTACTTCTCTTCCTGCCGAAGTAGGCCAGTTGCTGGAACTAAAAAGGCTGGGCGTAAGCCATAATCTACTTACTTCCCTTCCTCACGAAATAGGATGCTTATCTCAGTTGCAAGAGCTTGTTTTAGGCCATAACCGACTTAGATCTCTTCCTGCCGAAGTAGGCCAGTTGCTGGAACTAAAAAGGCTTTGTGTAAGCCACAATCTACTTAACTCCCTTCCTTACGAGATAGGACGCTTCTCTCAGTTACAAGAGCTTGTCTTAGGCCATAACCGACTTAGCTCTCTTCCTGCCCAGATAGGTCAGCTATCTGGACTACAAAACCTTTACATAAATAACAACCTAATTACTTCTCTTCCTGCCGAAGTAGGCCAGTTGCTGGAACTAAAAAGGCTTTACGTAAGCCACAATCTACTTACTTCCCTTCCTCTCGAAATAGGACGCTTCTCTCAGCTGCAAGAGCTTGCCTTAGGCCATAACCAACTTAGCTTTCTTCCTATCGAGATAGGTCAACTATCTGAACTACAAAATCTTTACATAAACAATAACCTAATTACTTCTCTTCCTAGCGAAATAGGACGTTTATCTAAACTATACGAACTTAGCTTAGAATATAATCAACTCTATGTTCTTCCTTCTCAGATAGGAAAGTTATTTAAGCTACGGGTGCTTACCCTACACCATAACCTACTCACAACCCTTCCTGCCGAAATAGAACACTTATTTGACCTTGAAAGACTTGCTTTAGAATATAATCAACTCATCTCTCTTCCTATACAGATAGGGAAGCTATTTCATTTACAAGCGCTCACCCTAGATCATAACCAACTGACTACTCTTCCTGCAGACATGAGATGGCTTTTTCAGTTGCAAAAGCTTACTTTAGATAACAACCAGCTTACCGCTCTTTTTGCAGAGATAGACCGCCTGTTTCAGCTAAAATTCCTTACCTTAGACCATAATCAACTTACCACTATTCCTGCCGAGATAGGGCAATTAACTCAGCTTCAAGTGCTTACCTTAGACCATAATTAGCTTACCACTCTTCCCGCTGAGATAGGGCAGTTGACTCAATTGCAAGAGCTGAATCTGGACCACACCCAGATTGCCAACATACCTTTCACTATAAGAAAGCTAACTAAGTCGCAAATATAGTAATTTACATTTCATATTTCTTATTATTAACATATACTTAAAAAAGAGTAATCAATGGTTTGAGCAAGATGTGAAAATTTACTTAGTACTACTACGTTTCAACCCCCTATGTTGTGCCTGAATTTTTGAATATAATCCTTTAATAATTATCTACTTAGAAAATAACTGTCAAAGTCGAGGTTACCATTTACCTTTTTTTACCAAGCTATTCACGACTCATCTAAAAGGCTATTTTTTGATTCCTCTTAAATTTAACGTAGTAGTATTGATTAAAGAAGTAGGATGGATAGGCAGCGCATGATGCCAAAACTCATACCCACAAAAGTATTGCCAATAAGGATTTTCTACCCATCGATGCACCACATTTGCATCCGAAAGCCCATACGTATGCTGCAAGATAAAGAGCCCTACAACTAGCCTTACAGGTTTAGCGGGCTGTCCCATCTTTTCTACAAACAGCTTATCAAACTCTTCTTCCAGCTGCTTCCATTCAATCAATTTGGATAGCTGGATAAGAGGATGATCTAGAGTGAGTTCATCGCTAAAGCGGGGTTTAAAAAGACGGCCTTGTTGATTATCTAGCTTGATTGGTTTCATAGTCAACTTTGCAAGAAATTAAGAGCTTTATAATGATTTAGGCGTAAAGAAATTATAGCAATTAGGAGAAACAACGCTCTCAAAATCTTGTTTAAGCAATAGACACCCTTTAAATCATGCCAAACTATTTAATAGACGATTCAAAATTTTTAATGTAATTCAAAAATTCTTCTTTAGGAGGCTTGCTCTGCAAGAATTCCAATGTATTAGGGTGGTTAACCAGATGAGCAATTTTGGCGAGTAAGTGTAAGTGACGCTTATCATCACAGGCAAAAAGAAAAAAGAGAGTGTGAACGGGCTTACCATCCAGAGCACCGTAATCGATAGGATTTTTGGAATAGGCTACGACGACTACATCATAATGGGCGTTAAGAAGAAAATCACGAGTATGGGGAATGCCTATCCCATTATTTAAAGCGGTAGGTTGAAGCTTTTCACGATCCAAAAGAAGATGAGAGATACCTTCTGCGTCTAAATTCAAACTTTTGGCCATCCTTTGCATTGTCTGGCGAATAACTTCTTCTTTAGTGTCCCCCATAATATCGATTAACACATCACCTTTATGTAAAGCGCGATAAAGGCTAAATTGCTTAATACCACCTTTGATAGGAGAAGGATCAGGAATAGCGGTAGGATGGTCAAAGGAAGCTTCAGGGATTTTTTGACTTAAAACCCAATCTTCAATTTCATTGCGGTTAAAGAGATGTTGCTGGTTAATCTGGTAAGAAGGGATTTTTCCCTCGTTTAACCAACGACAAATGGTTTTTTCAGAAACATTTAATAAATCGGCTACATCTTTGATTTTTAAGTCCACCCTCACCTCCGCATTTAAAATCCTTTAAACAAAGTCATAATAGCTTCTGCCGAATTCAATGTTAACATTTTTTTTCTTCTATTTTCATCTTTAACGGCAATTGTTAGTGCAGAAAGGATTTGAAGATACTCGGTTTGTTTGTCATCAGGGCCGCCAATCATTATAATGATGCGTACTGGACTGCCATCTAAAGAATTCCAATCCACTCCTTTTTGCAGGATGCCAATAGCAATAAAAAAGCTTTCATATCCTTTTAGCTTAGCATGAGGAATAGCAACTCCCATGCCAATGCCTGTGGAAACAACTTTTTCTCTTTCAAGAATAGCTTGGTAAAAAGCCTCTTTGTCATGTAAAAAACGATTTTGATGAAGATTTTCTACTATAGTATGGAGGGCTTCATCGCGATCTTCAGCTGACATAAAAAGAATATTTCGAGAGTCCAAATACTTTGAAATTTTGATCATCATTATTTACCCTAGAGACGGTTATTGCACGGAAAAAGCTCTACATTTACGCAAGCATTTTTTTCTATTCATAGCTTATACCTTTGACAGGTAAGAGCAGTTTAGCTCTGATTAATGGCTTCCTGTATGACCGAAGCCACCCTCACCGCGAGCAGTGTCTGTAAGCTTTTCGGACAAGATAAAGTTTCCTACTGTTACAGGCGCCAGAACAAATTGGGCGATACGCATGCCAGGTGTAACTATAAAATCTTGCTTACCATGGTTAATAAGAATAATTCCTATTTCACCTCTGTAATCGGCATCAATTGTACCGGGAGTATTAAGAACAGTCACTTGGTTTTTTAAAGCTAAGCCACTGCGAGGTCTTACTTGGATTTCATATCCTTGAGGAATAGCCATTCGTAGACCAGTAGGAATTAAGCAAGAGGCTCCGGCAGCAAGAACCAAAGGTTCTTTAAGATAAGCTCTAACGTCGGCACCTGCAGCACCAGAAGAAACATACTGAGGTAACCAGCTAACGTCAGGTGATAAAACGAGAACTTCAACAGAAAGGCCAGGGTTCATAAAGATTACCTACAAGGTTGATCGGCTTTAGTAAGATTATTTAAAGAAGGATAAGCAAGAAAAGAATGCTCGTCTTTATGGTTGTTTTCTTCGTTATTGGTAAGAAAGTAAAGAACTTCAGAAATTTTATGCTTTAACTCTTGCCGATTAACAATGCAATCGATCATCCCATGATGGAGAAGAAATTCCGACTTTTGAGCGCCCGGCGGCAGCTGCTGCCCAATAACCTGCTCAATTACTCGCGGACCGGCAAAGCAAATCAAGGCATTAGGTTCTGCCATAATAATATCTCCTAAAGAGGCAAAGGAAGCCGTTACTCCACCTGTAGTCGGATTAGTTAAAACAGAAATATAAGGGATTTTAGCTTCGTGAAGCTTGGCAAGTGCTGCCGATGTTTTAGCCATTTGCATGAGGGAGAGGATCGATTCTTGCATGCGAGCCCCGCCAGAAGTAGAGACAATAAGAAGGGGTATTCTGTGGGCTAATGCATATTCCATTAAGAGAGTCAGCTTTTCACCTACTACCGAGCCCATGGATCCTGCCATAAAATTAAAATCCAATATCCCTAAAGCTACTAGGTTGCCATTAATTCTACACGTGCCTACTATAGCTGCTTCGTTATGCCCTGATTTTTCTCGAGCACTTGCTAAACGCTTGGGATAAGTTTCCGTATCTACGAAATTTAATGCATCTACCGGCTCTAAATCGTTATACATTTCTTGAAAAGAATTTTCGTCGCTAAGATTTTTAATTCGCTCTTCGGTGGTTAGACGGTAATGGTATTCACATTTAGGACAGCAATTCATGTTTTGCTGCAACTCATTCGCGTGGATAAGTTCATGGCAATGTGTACATTTTAGCCATCCGCTATACCCATCTTTTTTGGTTGTTTGAATTTTTATTTTAGGTTTATTCCTTGAGAATAATCCCATTATTTAACTCTCTTAATAATGAAGTAGAAAAAGAAACTATAGAGGAAAAAGCTTTGCAATTCAATCTAAATCTTGCAAACAAGCAGTTTTCTGAGTGAAAATAGTGGAAGAAAAAGAAAGCCAGAAAGGGAAAATTTTCTTTCTGGCTTAAAATTCAAATCAGTTGGTTTTAGGGGCACTGGCTAGTTTATAAAGCTCTTCGACATTTTTCCAATTAACAATATCCCAAATATTTTTCACATATTCGGCTCTTACGTTTTTATACTGGAGATAATAGGCATGTTCCCAGACGTCAATGCCGAGCAGAGGAATCAAACCTTTAGGAGATAAGGGATCCTGGTTTTCACACGTGGTAATTTGCAAGCGATGGTGTTGCTTGCAATAGCCCAGCCATCCCCATCCAGAACCCTGAATTGCCACCGTGCGGGCGCTAAACTCTTCAATGAATTTTTCCCATGACTCAAAATCTTTTTTAACGGCATTTTGTAACTCACCATTGGGTACTGTACCGCCGCCTTGGTTCTTAGGTGCTAGATTTGTCCAAAAAATGCTATGATTAATGTGTCCACCGCCATTAAATTTAATAGCAGATTGCAGAGCAATTAAATCGGTAGGATCGTTGGATTTCTCGGCTTTTATTTGGGCTTCTTCATACTGCTCAAGAGCCTTATTGAGATTGTTGACATACGTTTGATGGTGCTTAGTGTAATGTAAGTTCATGATTTCTGCACTAATGACAGGTTCTAAATCGCCAAAATCATAGGGTAGAGGGGGAAGTTGATATTTGAAGGCCATAAAAAAGCTCCTTGAAGTTTGAAAAAAATGTGAATCTACATTTTGTCCTATGAAAGTAATTTTGACAAGGTTTAAGCACAATTTTCATTCTTATAAAAAAGGCTTATAAAATTAAGGATTTGAGAATATTAAAGTTGGAGGTAAAAGATAAGCGAATTGTTAAGCTTTTACTTTTTCATTGTTGCATGGACCTTCTATGCATGCTCCGTGGCTCTACAGTAGATAAATGGCAAGCTCAAATGAAAGGAATAGTTTTTAAGTAAATATTTGGAAGTATTTTATAGTTTTTTTCGAAAATAAATGGATTAGGCTTTTTGAGCTACCGTTACTTATCTATCCTCTTGAAGGGAAACTAAATAACACTTTTTATGTAGGACGATTTCTTCGCTCTTAAGAAACGGAGGAATAGTAGTAAAAGGGTTATTGCTTAAGTTCAGCTGCTGAAGTTGAGAAAACTGGCTTATGACTTCAGGAAGAGATGTTAGCTGGTTGTTATCTAAGTAAAGCAGTCTCAGTTGAGAGAGCTGCCCAATAGTTTTAGGAAGAGCTCTTAATTGATTAGTGGATAAAAAAAGGTATTGCAATTGGCAAAGTTGCCCAATACTTTCAGGAAGTGCACTTAATCTATTATTCGATAAAAAAAGCTCTTTCAATTGGGAAAGTTGCCCGACGGTTTCAGGCAGAGTATTTAAATAGTTGTTGTATAAATAGAGCCGTTGTAGCTGGGAGAGCTGGCCGATAGCCGCTGGAAGAGTAGTTAGCTGGTTATCTTGCAAGTAAAGTTGCCGCAGCTGGGAAAGCTGCCCGATCTCTGGCGGCAAGCACATAAAGCCTGAACAACTTAAATTTAAGTAATCAATAGCTACAAAGTGTTCTTCTATCCATTGAATTAATATCTCTCCTTTTTTCTTTAAAGATAAGATCTTAATCTGGGGCTTGTTTAAGTACTCTGCCCCTCCTGGTAGGTGATGCCAGAGTGATAGGCGACTAATATTTAATAAGTAGTAGCAGTAATTAGAAAGGGTAAAGGTTTTGCTTTCTCTACTATTTCTTTCAACTTCTGGTGGAGAAAAAAAAGCTGCTAAGGTAAAAATTTTTTGAAAGATATGGGCCACTTTTTCCTCTGTAGAAAGGTTAGGCTCAATTTCATAGATCTTATTTAAAATAGGAGCCTGTTCTATAAGACTTTCATCTCTACCAGGAAAATGAATCATGAGGATTGCGCTGTAAAGCGAGGACATGGAAAGGGGAGACACGGATGGATGAGGGTAGCATCCACTTTCGTTCGAGGTGCCAGATAAAGAAGAGGTGGAAAGGGAGCTTTGGTAAGGCTGTTGCAGCCTTTTGAAGACAAATAGTCTAACTTTTTTATTTTCATCTAATAAATTCTTTGTCCACTTATAATTTATCATTTCTTCTTGGGTTAGCTGTTCACCGAGTTGGCTCATTAAAGTTTTGGATTGATTTTCTAATAAGCTAGCCAGGGAAGGAATTGCTTTAATAGAAGGTTCATTTAAAAGATGGATCAAAAGGGCAATATAGCGCTCTCTAAAAAATTCTGATAAAAACTCGGTCTCAGCAATTTGAGCGTGGAGCCTGATAGTAGGGTTGGGTGTATGCCTCTCTATAAGTTGGCTATCAAGAGGACAAAGTTTATTGCGGGCTAAGCATTGAATGACAGTATCTTCATTAAGAGTATGACCGCAAGGAAATACTGTAACTGCTCGAGTCATCAGCTTTCCTGAGACCGCGTCTTCTATATTTTCTGAGACAGCAAGTCGAAAATTTGGTTGGGTGTTAGAGAAAGAAACGGATGGCATCATATAACCTCCTAAAAGTATTAAAGCAGGTTGCTAATTTTAAGATTGCTTGTGTCTAATAATTAAGGGTTTAACTTAGATCTTTACAGAAAATTTACTTTTTTTTCTTTTTTTGAGCAACTTTATTTTGAAAGCGTAAAAGGAGAGTGAAGCCTTAAAAAAACATGGATGGGATTAAAGGGGCAAAATTATATGGAGTAAGGGGGAAGTAGGAAATTCATGCATCTTAACTTACTCATTTCTTTAGCCTTCTAAAAAGCTTAAGAAAAATTTAATCGCTGCATTAGATGCTGCTGCGTGATAGGTCCAATAGCTTTAAGCCTTTTGTCTTTAGGAAGGCTACCAAATTTCTCTATAAAAGCATTGACTGTAGAAGGGCTGGTGAAATGAATTTCCTCAATAAGGGTTAAATCTAGAGGTCGCAAATTTTTATTAAGGAAAGTATCGTAGAGAATACATGCACGAAAACGCCATTTTTGCTGGATAAAAAAATCGGCAAGGACGGAGCGCGAAAGAGCAGAATGGGGCCAAAAAAAATAAGGATTGGCGAGGGATAAACTTTGCAAAAAATCTACCATGCCTTCAGCCGTTTCTACAGGAGGAGTTAAAGGAGAAAGGGTGGCATAGCTTGCAAAAGCTTTGGCTGTCTGAGAGCCGACGCAAATGGCTTCTTTATTATGTAAATGATGGATTTTATATCCATAATGAGAAAAGAGTTTAAAAAAAATATGCACTGCACTTTTGCTAGTAAAAATTAAGTGAGTGTAAGATAAAAAATCTTGAAAGCTTTTTTGAATATCAGTTTCGTGGGAGGCGCGTGGGTGAATGCAAATGATAGGATAATGAATAAAGTTAATGCTTTTTTTGTGTTGTTCGGGAAGATCTATACCCAGATAAAGGATTTGCGGCTGTGGCTTGCGGCTATCTAAACAGCTCATTAGCTCAATTATTTCCGTATCATCTTCTCGGCATATGAGGGCTAATTGTCCTTGATAAGGCACAGTTTCCCCTGGTAGCTTAATGCGATTTAGATGGGTAAGATTAAGACGAATTAAAGCTGCTTCAGCTACGACTACGCCATCAGCTTGTCCTTTTTCAAGCAACTTCAATCTTTCGGGAATAGTTCCTCTTAAATCGCAAAAAGTTAGGTCTTTACGTAATTCTTTTACTCTTTCTTCACGACGTAGAGAGGAGGTGGCAATACAGGCTCCTGGAGGAAGATCCTCAAGAGTTTGTCCCGGCCTTAGCACTAATACATCTGCAGGGTTTACTCCATGAGTAATAGCTGCGAGCACTAGGCCTGCAGGAAGGGGATCGGGAAGATCTTTAGCTGAGTGTATAGCTAAACGACACTGTTGGGTTAGAAGGAGAAGATCAATTTCCTTTGTAAAGAAATCTGTCTTACCCATGTGGCGCAGCGAAGTGAGACGATCTTTATCACCTGTTGTTTCAAGGTAAATATTTTCAAATATGAGATGGGCATGATGGCGGCAAAGTTCTTGATAAACTTCTTTAACCTGAGCTTTAGATAAGGCAGAAGAACGCGCACCTACTTTAATTGACAAGCTTTGCATAATTTTTCCCTTGAATCGCTGATCTCTATATAGGCAAATACTATCTATTAAAAATTTTAAGTGCACGATTTATCTAATCAATTGTTGGACAGCTTCTTCTACAAACTCAACGCCAATGATGCCGATTTTTTGGGAAATCTCTGGAGGAATACCTTTAATATTTCTTTTAGGGATTAGACAGTGTTGAAAGCCCATATGAATAGCTTCTTTAAGCCTGCTCTCTATGCGGGTCACACTCCGAATCTCTCCTCCCAAACCAACCTCACCAACTACGGCAGTTTCAGCATCTACTTGTAGATTACGCATAGAAGAGGCTACAGATAATAAAACACCCAGATCAATGCCTGGTTCTGTAATACGCATGCCGCCCGCAATGGAAACAAATACATCACATCTATGTAATTGGTAGCCCATACGTTTTTCTAAAACTGCTAATAACAAGGCTAGCCGATTTTGATCAATTCCTGTACAGCGGCGAGAAGGGGTACTAAAGAAAGTTTCGGTAACCAAAGCTTGGGTTTCTATTAAGATAGCGCGTGTTCCCTCTATAGTAGGAATAATCACAGAGCCAATCGCCTCTTTGCGACGTTCTTCTAAGAAGACTTGTGAAGGATTAGGCACCTCCACTAAGCCCGCCTGTTGCATTTGGAATACGGCAATTTCATCCGTAGGGCCAAAGCGATTTTTCACTACACGAATCATACGATAATTATTCTGTTTATCTCCTTCAAAATAGAGCACAGTGTCTACTAAGTGTTCTAAAACTCGAGGGCCTGCTATTTCGCCAGATTTAGTTACATGGCCAATTAAAAAAGTGGCAATCTGGTGTCCTTTGGCGATATGCATAAACTCTGTAGTCGTTTCGCGTACTTGTGAAACTGATCCAGGTGCTGAAGAAATTTCGCCTTTATAAACAATTTGGATGGAATCAATAATTAAAACGTCGGGCTTTATCTGATCGATGTGTGCCTTGATAGCGGAAAAATTGGTTTCACTTAAAAGGAACAAATTTTCGCTATCGATCCTTAAACGTTGCGCACGCATCGAGGTTTGCTCCACAGACTCTTCTCCGCAAACATACAAAATAATAGAGCCTTGCATAGCTAGTGCCTGAGAAATCTGCAATAGAAGAGTGGATTTTCCAATTCCAGGGTCTCCACCGACTAAAGAAAGAGAACCAGGGACGAGACCCCCACCAATTAAACGATCAAATTCATGAAGTAAGGTGCGGATGCGGGGTGTTTCTTTATGAGAAACTTCTTTTAAGCGTACGGGCCTACTAGTGCGTATAGGCTGTTGAGCTTCAAAGCGTGTTTTGGCGCCTACTACCTCTACTTCCTCATGCATGGAATTCCAAGAAGTACATTGAGGGCATTGGCCGGTCCACTTATATTGCTTGTGGCCACATTCAGAGCAATACCAGGCGCTTTTTTGTTTAGCAGCCATAAACTATTTAAGCCTCTTTAATTTTTTTAAATAGCAATAACGCGATAGTGAGCGAGTGCATCTGCAGCAGCAGCTTGCTGAGCTTCTTTTTTAGAGGAGCCGTGTCCATATCCTTTAGCTTGATCATGAACCATCACACATATTTTGAAAATTTTACTGTGATCAGGTCCTTCCTCACCTAGAACTTTATAAGTAGGGGTTTGTTGAAAGTTCTTCTGGCAGTAATCTTGAAAAAGGGCTTTGAAATTGCGCAGAGGCATCTTTAATATAGCTTCGATTTCCGCAGAAAAATTTTTAAATAAAAATTGCTTGGTGACTTCTAAGCCTCCATCTAAGTAAATGGCTCCAATAATCGCTTCAAATAAGTCTGCTAAAATAGATTCACGTCCTCGCCCATCATTCATTCTTTCGCCCTTTCCTAAAAGTAAATACTGGCCTAAATCATACTTTTGCACATAATTAAAACAGGAGCTGGCTTCTACTAAACGGGAACGAAGAACAGAGAGTTCACCCTCCGAGGTGGAGGGTAGGTAGCGATAAAGATAGTCTGCAATGAGCATGCCTAGAACCGAATCTCCTAAAAACTCTAAGCGTTCATTGTGCTTCCCCACTTCTTTGTTTTCGTTAACGTAAGATCGATGAACAAAAGCTAAAGCTAATAAAGTTCGGTCTTTAAAGGTATAACCAATCTTATGCTCTATCTCGGTAGCACGTTTTATGAGTTCATGGTAGGCGTTCATAGGTTAAATTTTACTCCACTTTTTATTTTTAGGGTAGCTTTTAGTAAATCTTTAATTTTTGCTACAAGCGGCTATTGAAAAAAAGTATATTTCTCAAGATAATTAACTGTTTTTTATGTTATTCTTTTGTCTAGACTTTGCAAACATCTAACCCAAATTTTAAACATAATGAAACTAGCCACCGATAAATCTCATAGAGATTATTTCTACAAACATGGGACCATTGAGTTTGATGGTCTTTTTTCCTTAGAGCAAATTCAACAGCTTAATACGGCAATTGATGACCTTCTTTCTCTAACTTTTAAAAATATTGCTCTGCAATTGCAAAATGCTGAAGATATATTTCTTTGCGGGCACGACCTTTATCGAAAAGATGAGCGAATCCAGAAACAGGTGCTAAATCGACGCTTGGCAGAAATTGCTCTGGAATTGATGGAAGCACGAGGGCTACGTATAGGGTATGATCAGTTGCTTGTCGGTCAATCGGGGCAAGCTAACGTAAACGCAAATGCTCTTTACAATCAATTTTTACAAAGTGTAGGTTCTCTCCAAGATAAAAGTTGTGTGCAGCCCTTAGTGTGTGGCCTTGTTATTTGTTTGCAACCTTCATTATCGCTTGAAATTCCGCCTGTTATTCTTCCCCAAACATTGGGCAATGGGGTTTTCTTTAAGTCCGATCTTCCTCTTGATTTGAGTTATCTTTCCCATGCGAAAGGGGGACGTTATTTGATGATTGCTTATGCTGAGCCAAGATCAATCTATGTGTTAAATGATCAAGATCCCCATACGCATAGTTTAAAACATCGAGGATATGTTTTCGGCGATAGATTATCCGATAAGCTCAATCCTCTTATTATCCGAAGTTAATAAATTGCTAAATCTTTCTCTATTAAAATTTTGAAATTAAAGTACAGGCTTAAAAAATGAAGTGGACCATTCTTCAGGACGCCGTTGATACTGCTCAAAACAATATGGATAAGGATTTAAAACTTTTGCAAAATATTGGGTGCACGGCAAATCCTATCCTGCGTTTTTATGGCTGGCAGGGCCCTTGTGCGACTTATGGATATTTTATTAATCCCTTGCTTTTTTTAGATGTTGCAGGAATGCAAAAGCATGGACTGCAGTTAGGGCGAAGGCCGACAGGAGGGGGAATAGTTTTCCATTTAACCGATCTAGCTTTCTCAGTGATCATACCTGCTAAACATCCCTGCTATTCTTTAAACACGCTTGATAATTATGCTTGGGTGAACCAGCAGGTGGCCGAGGCGGTAAAAGCATTTAAAAATGAAATTGTTACTGCTTTTTTAAAGATCGAACCTCTTTCTACCGATGAGCTTTGCCGTCATTTTTGCATGGCAAAGCCTACCATTTATGATGTCATGGTTGAGGGTAAAAAGATCGGTGGGGCGGCACAACGGCGTACCCGTGAGGGCTTTTTACATCAAGGTACTTTATCTATTGCTTTGCCTGATGAGTCATTGCTTAAAGCTGTGCTAAAAAAAGGAACGGAGGTGTGGGAAGCGATGAAAAGTTATAGCTATGCTTTAGAAGAAGGGGCTAATGCTAACCAATTAGAAGAGATTCGCCACCAGCTAAAACATTTACTGGTTCTACAATTTGAAAAAACTTGTTAAAAAAGAATGAGCGGGAATATAGAGAGATTTTTAATGAACTGAGCATTAGCTCGGATCATGCTTTCGTGTTTCATACGCGGTCAGAAAATAAGCATGTTTATAGCAGGGTAAATATTGAGAATAAGAAGCTTCTCTTATAGTATGTTTTAAGAGGTTAAAAAAATATTCCTACCTGCCTATGAATTGAGTCTTCTTTAAATTCTCCTCTCTGTAGGGCTAATTTCAAAAAAGTTAGTAATTAAGAAAATTAGGTGAGGGCCCCTACCTAATTAAAAAGAAGAAAAGAGATATCCTTTGAGAGAAAGCAGCTTTTTTGTTAGGATCTTCTCTTTCTGATTTTTAAGGAGATAGCCATAATCATGTTAGAATTTTTACGAAAGCATCAGCGTTATTTCTTCATTGTCATTACGGTAATGATTGTCATTTCATTTTCTTTCTTCGGCACTTTTAACACGCTTAACATCGAATATCCCCATGAGCAAACGGTTTTTACCGCCATAGATGGTACTGCGGTAAAACGTTTAGAGCTGGATGAGCTATCTAATTTTATTAGCACCGATAGGCATGATAAACTTCTTTTAGGAGGAGTTTGGGGGCCTAATTTCTTAAATGATGGGGTTATATATAAAGATTTCTTAGAAAGTGGAATGGGATTGATGTTGGCATCACACTATTCTGATGAGCTGGCAAAAGATTTAAGAGCGCGGTCTGAAAAAGAAAAACGCTTTTCTCTTTACCGTCATCCGCAAGCCGGATTTATCAATGTCGAGTCCGCCTGGTCTTACTTTGCTCCTCAGATGAAGGCTAATTATAATTCTTTGCAGGCCACTACTAATCCCGTGGAGAGGGAGGCATTGCAAGCGCGTATAAGTTTGTTCCTACAAGAAAAGCAATTTCCAGCCCCCTTATTAAGGCAAGTTTTACGCTATCAAGAAAGACAGTATTCTTGGCTGCCTCCCGATGATAATCTTGATTATCAAGACCTTTCTCTTTTTGGATACCATACGGCAGAAGATTGGTTTGGTCCTCGTTTTGTGCGTCTTATTGCTCAATTCATTCTCAATAGTGCTAAGATAGCTGAACAAAAAGGCTACAGTGTTTCGAAAAAAGAAGCTTTAGCGGAGTTGATGCAACATGCTGCCAAAAGTTATGAGGAAAATATAAACAACCCTAATTTAGGAGTAGCTAACCTTCAGCAATACTTCGATGAGCAGCTACGCCGGATGGGAATGGACCAAAATAAAGCAATAAAAGTTTGGCGAGATGTTTTGTTATTTCGCCGTCTTTTCCATGATATTGGTAATGCGCTAGTCGTAGATCCATTTAGCATCACAAAACTTCAAGAATATACCAAGGAAGGAGTGATAGGGCAAATTTTTCAATTACCGGAAAGTTTGCGCATGGATAGTTATCGCAAACTGCAAAAGCTAGAAATTTATCTTAACGCCGTCAGCCAGCGACCAGAAGATACAATGAACCTTTTAATGTTACCGACTAAATTTTTAACAACAGAAGCCCTAGCTAAAAAATTTCCCGAATTGCTTCATAAGCGCTATATTCTGGAGGTAGCACAATTAAATAAAAGAGATCTTCAAGCTAAAGTCAGCATTAAAGATACCTGGGATTGGGAAGTTGAAGAGCACAATTGGGAGATATTAAAAAAGAAATTTCCAGAATTAGGGATTAGAAAAGGGGCCACCCGCGAGGAACGCTTCTTAGCTTTAGATAGTTTAGACGATAAAACCAGAGGGCTAGTGGATGCTTTTGCTCGCACTGCCATCGTTGATCTACATCCTGAATGGATAAAGCAAGCATTAGAGAAGGCCGCTGTTAAGAAAAGCGAGGTATCAATTGGCATTAAAGGCGGCAAAGTAGCCTTTGCTGTGGGAGAAAAACGGCCAGAACTTATACAGCTATTAGAGCAAGCTTCTTTGCAAGGAGAAGCTATCAATTCAGCAGCAGAAAAGCTTATGCAGTACTCTCCTGATAATCTCACCTACTATTGTATAAAGGTTATTGATCGGGGTTCTGAGCAAGAAATTATGACCTTTGCTGAAGCAGAGCAGCAAGATGTATTAGAGCCCTTACTGCAGAAAGAGTTAGAAGCTTATTATGTAAAAATTCGCGAGAAGGAGCCTTCACACTATAGAAAAACTGATGGCTCTTGGAAACCTTTAGCAGATGTCCAGGATCTTGTAGCAGATCAATATTTTGCAAAAATACGTAAAGCTATTGAAACAGATTATAGGAAAGCTACAGCTCCTCAGCCGGCACCTTCTATTTTTTTAGGAGATTACTTGGCTTCCTTGCGTTTATATGCTTACATGCGTGAGGTTCGCGCTAGCTTGGAAAAAGATCCTTCTAATACGCAAAAGTGGATTTATACCGCTCAGGAAGCGCCTTCAGAGAAGCTAGCGAAACGCCAGCCTTTAGAGAATCAATGGAAGTTAATCCAAACACCTTATCGCGGCTTACGTAGCGACTTAAACAGTGATTTGGATGCTTATGAAATTTTTGCTATGCAAGTGGGGGCATGGAGCCAAGTCAATACCCCTGGAAATGGAGATATCAATTTTTTCCACCTGGAAAAAAGAGAAGCTTCCGCTAGCGCAGCGGCTGGGCCCAAAGTACATCAATTGTATAATGTCCTCTCTGCTGAGGGACAGCGTATCTATATGCAAAAATTGCTGCAGCTGCTTAAAGAAAAGAAAGCTTTGTCACTTGATTACATGAATAAAGCTAAAGAAGAATAAAAATTAAATGCTTTAAAGAAAATTCATTAGGACTCCTAAAAGCCAAGCAGGCAGGCTGAAGCAATGGCTAAAAGGTTCTTAAAGTTTTTCTTTAAAGCGGCTTAAATTAAAGATATATGTTTGAAGAAGAATCATTCTCATTATCACCAGTTAATTTTTTTCAATTGAAAGGTGATTGTCATTATGCTCCTAAAGGTATTAGCGGCCAGAAGTATTTGCTAGCAGATACTAGCTATCTTTGTGGGGAAGAGCATTTTGCTAAAGTTTCCTTAGGATGGAATGAGCAAGGTCTGGAGTGCTTAGTAGTAGTCTCACAGCCATTTAAGCAAGCTTATCATCCTGATATAAGCCGAGGCGATAGTGTCGAATTGATGATTGATACTCGGGATGTGAAAACATCCGGATTTAACACACGCTTTTGCCATCATTTTTTCTTTTTACCAGAAGCTGTTGATGGCATCCAAGCGGGTGAAATGACACGCTTTAGAACGGAAGATAAGCATGAACTTTGCGATTCCAAAGAGTTGAAAGTCAGCAGCCAGCTTTCTTCTCAAAGTTATACACTCAAAATTTCTATCCCTAGCCATTGCTTAATCGGCTATGATCCCGAGCAATTCGATCGCTTAGGGTTTACTTATAGAGTTAATCGCAAAAATGATTCTCCCCAACATTTTTCGGTGGTCACTCGTGACTTTCAAATCGAACAACAACCTTCCTTATGGAGCAGCTTAAGCTTGGTCAAGTAAAGGCAAAACCACGTTTTCTAAACTATCCATGGCGACATAGGATTCTTTAAATAAATGCTAAAAAGGAACCCATTTCGCCATAAGCATAAATCCGAGCTAGCTAGGAGGGACCCCTGGGGGATTAGGAAAGTAGAGATTGTTCAATGATCTAACATTTTTATTATAGGGATGCCGCTTAAAAGATCGTGCAAGTTATAAAGATTTAAAGTTGGGAAATGCGGTAAAAAGGTAACCTCCTTAACTTAGTGCAAATTAAAATTATAAAAATGGCTTTTTTCTAGGAGAAAAAATGAAATTTGCTGATACGCATGAATGGATTAAAGTTACAGATCGCGTGGGAACTGTAGGCATTTCTAAGCATGCACAGAAAGAATTGGGCGAGATCGTCTATGTAGAATTGCCGAGAATTGGCAAAAAAGTAAAGGCTGGCGAAGAAGCTGTTGTTCTTGAATCTACTAAAGCTGCTACGGATATCTATTCCCCTGTTTCAGGCACCATTACAGAAGTTAACCCTGCTCTGTCTTCGGTACCAGACCTAGTAAATACCTCGCCTGAAAAGGAGGGTTGGCTTTATAAGATAGAAATGGATAATTTAGAAGAGCTTGATAAGCTTATGAATTCCTCTGAATACTATGCCAAATTTTCTTGAGCAATGGATGATGTATCCCACATTCCGCAGGTTAAAACAATGGTTGGATAATTTTTTTATTATTTTGGTAAATTGACTTAAGTTTTTTTCAAGAAAAAACTAAGCTTGTTCCTCTCAAAGCAAAGAAAGAGAGGATATAAGCGATGGAAGAGTATAGTAGCAAAGATCTTGACCACTTAGGGATTGTTTCTGCTATGTGTGACGAGATCAATTTAGTGAGCATGATAGATCAGCTCATTCCCCCTGATCCCCGAGCTATTATAACAACAGGAGAATGCATCAAATTGATGGTCATCAATGGGTTAGGTTTTACTTCACGTCCCTTATATTTAGAAGCACAATTTTACGCAAGTAAACCTGTGGAACGATTATTAGGAACTCACCTTACGCAGGCATAAAACTCCTTTGTAAATTTTGCAGTTCTTGATAGGCCATCTGATTGGCTTTAAGGATTAACTTATATTTTAAAGCAAAGTGATTAAGTAAGGTTTTAATTTTAAGAAATTCAAGCTTGCAATAAGCGATAAAGGATGAAAAAATAGGATTTCTTTGAGAGCGAGCAATTTTGGTGGGTGACTTCTCAAGGCTAGCATTTTGCTTTATTGATTTGTGATACTCCTCTATGCGCCATCGTTTGTGATAGATTTCATAGATTCGGTCAGCCTCATGATTTAGATCGTTAGTCACGATGTGG
>NZ_JAEMUC010000034.1:0-10122 GCF_018342455.1 Neochlamydia sp. AcF95
CCTAAGTAAATCTCAGCACCTTGCTGTTTTTCTTTTGGAGAATTAATTCTACAACTTCCTGGATGAAGCTCTTTCCATAAATTGGCTTGTTGAATTAACTTCTTCCATTCTTTACATACTAGCCTTGCTCGACACAAATCTACCGACCGCAACTTTGCAAATATCTGTAAGCTAATCTCGGCATAAGGACCCTGGCTAAAGGAGAGATTCCTTTTTTCTATCTCCTTAAACTCAGGAAATACAACAAGAGGAAGATTTGGATTTTCTATATTCATTAGCTTTTTCTCTTATTTATTAATATTTAGTGCCATTTGAATTTTAACTTTTCTAAAAATTACTTAAATTTTGGTAGCCTGCTTGCAAACACACCTATCGAAGAAAGGCTATAGGAATAACAATATATTTTTTAATAAAGATTGCTTTAAATAACTTTGGCTTTTGGTAAAACGTTGGCTGCTTAAAAAGTGGAAAGAAGGAAAGCTAGTTATCATTTTTAACCTTTAAATTTGCTCAAAAAGCAACCTACTATTTATTTGAATAAATGTCTATCCAATCCATCATTTATGTAGCAATTTATCCTTAAAAAACCTATTCTTAGGCTCTCTCATTCAATTATATAAGTTATAGTTATTTGAATTCTATTTTTCTAAGGATATATGTATAATCAATTGGCATGGTATATTCACACGATTTAAGAATAAAAGCTTTGAATTATATAGAGAATGGCGGCTCAATGGCCACCGCTAGTGAGGTGTTTGGTGTAACAGTTCGCACGTTAACCAACTGGATTAAGCGGAAAAAACAAGGTTGTTTAGCTCCTAAAAAAAGACGACAGAGCCCCAGTAAAATAGATAGTGAAAAGCTAAAATTATATATAAAACAAAATCCTGATGCCTACCTTAGGGAAATAGCTGAGGCATTCGGAGTGACAATAACTGCAGTTTTTTATGCCTGTAAAAGACTGAAAATCACTTTAAAAAAAAGACACCCTTCTACAAGGAAAGAGATGAGAATAAACGAGAGGAGTTTAGACAAAAGCTAGAAAACATTCCGGAAGAAAATAGGATTTACATAGATGAGAACGGGATAAATGCCTACTTACAGCGCCAGCATGCAAGATCACCTATAGGAGAAAAGATTTATGGTGCTATAGCAGGTCGTTCATTTGCTAGAGAAAGCTGTATAGCAGCTAAATGCAAGTCTAAAATTTTAGCTCCTTTTTGTTATACAGGCACTTGTAATTCTCTTCTGTTTAACATTTGGCTAGAAAAAATATTGATACCTGAACTTAAAGCAGGAGAAGTTCTAATAATGGATAATGCTACCTTCCATAAATCGCAAGCCACTGATGAACTTATTAAAAAGGCAGGGTGTGAGATTTTATTTTTACCGCCTTATTCTCCAGATCTAAACCCTATTGAAACCTTTTGGGCTAATTTTAAGAAGATTGTGGCAGCAAACTTAAGTAAGTTTTCTACTCTTGCTCAAACCATTGATTACTCTTTTTTAAGTATATGTTAATGAACAGAAATTTAAAATTCAAACCACTATATTATAATCGTTTTACTTTATAGTCGCCAGGAATGCGACCTTCTCTATCTTTAATATCTGCTCTCGCTCTGTACGCTAATAGCCATGCAATTACTTGCTGATGACCTTGCTTTACGGCCCAATGCAAAGCAGTTAAACCCTTTTTCTTATCTTGAGCATTGATATCTACACCTTCTTGTTCAATCAAATAACGCAGATCTTCAATATTGCCTTGATGTGCTGCTCGGCGTAATGCTTGCTACTTGCCTTTCAACTTGTAGCGATCCAATAAATTGTATAATTTCTTGATTTTTCTTCTATTATTTCTGAAAGACCGCGCAAACTATACTGAACGTCCTGTAATAAGGGGTGAAGAGGATGAAGTTTTTGTAAAATGGCTTTAGCTCGTTGGCAATGCCTAAAAGCTTCTGCAAAATATCTCAAGCCAGCTAAAACTTTTACTAAATTAAGATGTGTTCTTGCAAGCGATTCGAGAACTTCACTTAATTGAGACTTTTGATAGTAGGGAAAAATGGGGGAAGAAATATCCTCATAAGTTCGCATTGCTTTTTCATAACTGTCTTTAGCTTCTATATTTTGCTCTAATCTATATAAAGCATTTCCCAAATCGGAATAGGTATGAGCTAAAGAAAGATAAGCTGACCGACCTAATTTTTGATAAATGCTTATTGCTTGCAGATAATAGTTTTTGGCTTTACTATAATCATTTAATTTATATAAAGTATCCCCTAAGTTGAAATAAATCCCAGCTAAAATAAGGGGGAGAAGAAAAAAAACCTTTCTCATAAATATTTATTGCTTGCAGATAATGAGATATAGCTTTTTCATACTGGCCAAAATCTTTCAAAAGATTACCTAGCTCATTATGAATGCTTGCTGTAACAGGATGACCATTCGGAAAATTGTGTGTTTGTATTAAAAGAGCTTTCTCAAAACACTTTTCAGCTTTTTGCTGTTCTTCCTTTCCCCCTAGCTCGCTTAAAACCTTTCCCATATTTCTATAAATTCCTCCTAATTTACAGTGAAGAGGATTAATTTCCTTATAAATATTTATAGCTTTTTGGCAATATTTGATTGCCTGCAGAGGGTTTGATTTTTCAATAATCCCTCCTAGATTGTGATAAGTCTCTGCAATATAAGGATGATTGGAAGAGTATATTTCTTTAAAAATTTTTAGAGCTTTAAGAAAAAACTTCTTAGAAGAACTAAACTTACCTAGTTGTAGATAAGCAGTTCCCATATTATTATAAAGTTCAGCTAATACCGCAGAGTTGTCGGGAGAAAACTTTCGAAAAATCGATAAACACTTTTCGTAACTCTCTTTGGCTTCCTGGGGCTTGCCAAGGCTGTAAAAAACTATCCCTAGATTAAGGTAAATAGCCGCAAAAAAAGGATGATCTTGAGAAAAGTTTTTTTCATGGATTAAGAGAGCTTTTTGGTAGAATTTTTCTGCTTTTGCATACTTACCTTGCCCTTGCAAACAATTGCCTAAATTATTGTAGATCATTTCGAAGTCAGGGTGTTCTGAAAATATAAAGGCTTGCTTTGCGCATTGCAAAGCTTTCCTAAAAGCTTCTTCTGCGTGAGCATAATCCCCTAAATCCAGCCAAAGGTTTCCACAATTATTATAAAAGCCTATAAAGATAGGGTTTGTTGGAGGATAAATTTGACCGTAAATTTTACCTGCATGATCAAGATAACTTTTGGCCTTAGCAAACTCACCTAATCTGGTCAAAATTATCCCTAAGCTATGATGAATATCTGCTGCGTCAGAAGACTCTACGAAAGAATCTTTTTCATATAAAATTAGTCGCGCTTTTTCATAAGTCTTCCTAGCTTCGGCATATTGCCCTAAATCTTTCTGTAAATTTCCTAAATTATTATAGATACCTGCTATAAAAGGGGGGGGAATATCATCGATTCCTGCATAAATTTCTAGAGCCTTTGCGAAGCGCTTTTTTGCCTCTTCATAATGTCCCAAGCCTAGATCAGCCCTTCCTACTTTATTTTCAAAATCGGCTATATATAAATTCGCTTTCCAGATAATACTTTTTTTTAAACAGTGTTCCCATGTTTTTTTTGCTGCTTCATAAGCTCCTCTACAATTAATATAGTGATGCCCTACTCTATCTCTTAAGGTTAATGCCATTTCTCTTTCGATTTCTAGCTGCTCTGCATGAGTAGCAATGTTTTCTACATGCACAATCAAACGATAATTATCATTAGCCTTATCTAAATTAGCTTGATCATATTTAAAACTTTCATAAAAAAAGCCAAGACCCTTACCGCAAGCCTTTCTTTGCTCTTCTTCTTTAAGCTGGTCTCTTGTCACTAGCTGTACTAAGCTGTGGACATTAATCGCTTCAGCATTGACTTCAATCATGGAATAGCGTCTAAGTAAATCAATAGTATGATTAATATCTAATAATGGAGTCTCTGACTGATAGAGCTTAATCACCCACTCTTTAAGTAAATCACGCGGAATGCCATGTGAACTTAAGTAAGCACAAAATTGCATTAAAGGATCGACTAAAGAGGGGCATTCATTACTTTCCTTTTCTCTTGCTTCATCCTGCCGGATCTTTTGCATAGATACATGCCAAGTCACCTGAACTGTCGCCTGGTAGATATCTGGCGGCACTTCAAACTCCCATAACACCTTATAGTGTTGTTCAAACTTCTCCCTATACTCTTTTATGGAAATGTGGGTTTCCTTGATGTAAAAAGCCGCTTGAGAAATAGCTAAGGGTAAATTTTGTAATAGATCGGCTAGTTTACCAGCTTCTTCTTTTTGATCTTCTAGATGAGTAATTTTTAGGATAAGCTCGATAGATTCTTCTCGTTTAAAAACGCCTAGGGTAAAAACATGCGCATTAGGCCAATTAGGCTTACGAGAAGTGATGAGAAGATGTCCACCCGATTCAGGCAGCCAACTATTAAGAGTGGAAGCATTTTCGGCATCATCAAAAATCAGCAGCCAACCAGGATTCCCTTTAAGATAGCGATGAACTTTCTTGACTAGCGCTTTATCTTCTTTTTCTTCTTCTTTAGTTAAAAAGATATGAAGCTTTTCTGCTAAGTTGCTATAAGATTGTAGCAATGCAGCTTCACTTGCAGCATTTAACCACCAAATAAAATTATATTGAGGTGCTGTACGGTAAGCATATTGCAGGGCTAGCTGCGTTTTACCTACTCCTCCTAAGCCCACTTGTGCGGCTAATACTAAAGGCTTGCCTTGAGTCAATGTTTCCTCTAAAGCCACTAAATCAGCTTCGCGACCAGTAAAGTACTCATTAGGGGGTGTTAAATTACTCCTAGCCTCCAAGTAGGCTTTATGCTCTGCTAAGTTTGCAGCTTGCTTAGCAAAATAGACTTTTAAAGGCCAAGTATTATCGTTTAGCCACTCGGCAGCTTTCTTTAAAGAGCTAGGCACGCCCCCTAGGGCTTGCCCTATCTTTTCAGCTTCTTCAACGCTATGTTCGTCCTTGTGGTGGGTGACTTGCAAGAGGTAGTTTTTGCTTTCCTCGCTGCTAAATAAATTCACGGGTATTTGATGAATAGCACTATCATGAGCTTTATCGCGCGAAGTAACAATTAATTTACCTTGTTTTTTTTGAGCAAGCTCGATAAGGCCTAACTTTCTTAGCAGGGAAATATGGCTAAGCCCATCGATGACGATCAGCCAATGGCTATGCGTGCTTAGCCACTCTTGCCAATCCTGCCTTACTTTCTGGCTAAATTCTTTTAAGCCTTGCTCAATAAACCACTCTTTTTCTCCTCTCAACCACAAGGCTTGGCTATAGAGCTCCCTTTGTGCATAAAAATAAACTTTAGCGAGTTCTGTTTTACCCGTAGGACAGTAAACCCCTTCTTCATTAATCAAGCTTACCAGGCCAAATTTTTTTAAGCCTTTCTCTAAAGCTTTACTAAGATTAGGACGGCAAAAAAGATTGGTATTGGGTAAAGGAGCTTCTATATAGCTTAAGGTATATTCTTCTAAATAGCTGCCCGCTGGAGGAGCAGGCAATAAAGTGACTTTTTTATCTGTAGCTTGTGGATTATAAAGGGCAAAGAGGCCATGTTGTTCTACTTTATTTACCAAGTGAATGAGAGCTTGAGACTCAATTTCGCCTTGCAGCCCACCTTGAATTTGAGGAGAAAAAATTTTTTCTATTAACCGATCTTTTCTGTAGAGATGGGCTTCCAAAAATTGCCTTTTAATGTAGAGATAAAGCTTTTCAGATTTTCCACTCAGTGCTAAACAACCCAGATAACGGTCATGTATTATTGTCCTTGGGGTGCTTGATATACTGATAGCTAAAGGATCACTCAACATTTTTTGTTCCTTATATGTTTTTTGAAGTTATCCATTTTTCAAAATCTCTTATTTCAGAAGGGTTCAAAAAGATTTTAATAGTATTTTTAATTAAGGGATGAAGTTGAACAGAATGAGTAGAAATTTTAACAGGAAAAAAATCCTTTAAAATTGGGAGAAGGAGTCCAACCACCTGAGCGCTTCTTTCTTTCTCTATTGCATATCGTTCCTCCAGAAAAGTAGCTAACAAGCTTCTAGAAACGATGGGTTCCTCATTGCAACATAATAACTTAAAAAGCGGAATAGCTAAAGGCAAGGTGCCTAATCCTCTTCTAGCTTCTTGCTTTTTTTGTATAAAGCTATAAATAGTTTCCAAAGAATCTAGATTTAAAATTAAATTATGTAAAAGATGATGAGAACCTTTCAAAAGGTCAGGCGTAATTGTAACGCCTTCTCTTAAAAAATTCGCTATGATAGTTAAAAACAAAGGAGGGGCTTTCAAAAAAGAGTCAAAAGCAGCTATTTCCTGTTCTGTTTTTTTACTTACTTCCTTTAATAAGCTTAAGGCTTTAGAAGAACTTAAGGGACCTAGCTTTAAAGAAGCAAACTGCCGATCCGAATCATGCTTCCCAATTAAAATAATATTCCCTTTCCCATTTGGTAATCGAGACTTAACTAAATCCATATCCTCTATATCATCCAAGATAAGAAGATAAGAATTTCTTATAAGAGTGCTATTGACCTGCTCGAATAAGTCGTCATTTATTTCAATAGTGATTCTATGCTTTTGAGCTATTTCTTTGTAGCTAGCTTCCATAGCTTCAATCGAGCGACATGAGACATAACCCAGAATAGTATACTTAGAGACATTAAGATAAGCATAATATAAGGCTAATGTTGTCTTGCCAATCCCCTCTTCCCCTTGAATAAAAGGGATTTGGCCACGAGAAAGGACATCGTCTAAAAAATCGATCTCTTGAAATCTTCCACAGCAAACCGAAGAGAGGGAAAAATTGCTTTTTTCAGAAAGACACCTATTATTGCGACCATGTCTTTCTGACGTGCATTCTAGCTCACCTTTTAAGCTTCCGCTATGGCTCTTTATTGACTCTCCTAGCTTGCAAACAAGGGCAGGTACATATTCAACTCCTCGCACAAGCTCACGGGCCTCCCTCTTCTCATCATAACGGCCTGTCATCCTTTCTAAACACTCCACTGCTTCTTCTTCTGTAAAAACGCCTACTTCAATCTTAATAATTTTTGAAGGCCATTTTCTTTCTCGGGATGTAATAAGGATATGACCTTTCAACTGATCAAAAGAAGGCAAATAATCAGCAATTAAATTTAAACTTGGAGCATTGTCAAAGATAACTAGATAGCCGGGGTTTGTCTCTAAAAAACTTTTAAATTCTTCGTTTTTGATAGAAGGTAGCTCTTGTTGAATGTCTTTTAAGCTTTTTTCAAGTGTATTCTTATCAGTAGCGTCTATCCAAAAAACCTGCGCATATTTAGAGGACCGTCTTGCGTAAGATAAAGCAGCCGAAGTTTTGCCTGTGCGGCAAATTACTCCTTCTGCTTGTATCAGAGCTACCAAGGTACCATATGAAAAAGCTTCTTCTAAGCTAAATGTTTTTCTAATCTGATAAAATGAGTTTTCAAGGGGAAGCTTATAAGTTTTTCCTCTTTTGTCCTCTTTTGAAGAACTAGTTATAAGCTTTTTTTTTTCGTCTCTACAACAACTCCAGCTTCTCCTTCGTTAGCAGAGTTAAGTAAGGTTTCGATTTCTACCTTTTTCCAATCATTTAGCGCATCTTTAACATTAATTACGCCCTTTTCTCCTGTATTTCTCTTATGTACCATATTAGCCATACGGCAAATCATACTTAACATGCAGATATAATACTCTTCATCGGTTCGAGCCCATTGATAATCCTTACAGCCTGTCAGCATGCTTAAAGCAGAAGCATCCCATTCTCCTTTAAGAAGAAGAGGAAAAACAGAGTGTTGTCTATCACCTCCATCTCTCTCTATTCTCTCAGCCAACTGATCCGCTAATTTCCCTACAAGGGTAGAAAGGTTTTGTGTTCGATAAGCATTATCTTTCAAAGCTAGCATAGGAGTGCATAGGGCAAAAACAAAATCACTGTCTTTCAGAGTACCATGCTGACGTAAGGTAGGTACGCCAGGAATATCGGAAGCTCGAGACCTAAAAAAATGTTTCCAATCTAAAATATCCAAATCAGCGCTTAAAGTTCTCTCAATCCAGGCTTCAGTTTCATCGGTACAATCATAATAGATATAACAGGTGGGAGAATATTGAAAGACTTGTTTCAATTCTCTTAATTTTGCCTTAAATTGGCGATGTAAAAAAGCTTTTTTCTGGTTGAGTGCTTCTTTTTCTTCTAAGCTAAGCCACTTCTCAATGCAAGACTTTATAATATTAATCTCTGAAGGAAAATTTTTATAGTAGAACTCGGCTAGCGAATAATAAGCATTTTTAGCTTCAAACTTATTTTCAAGAGTCTCATGAATAAAAGCTTTTATAAAATAGTTCACCGCTTCCGAGTCCGAATGATACTCGCTTCCAAGCAGCGTTTCTACCATAGGACGATCTTTAAATTCTGTAGCGGGGCAAGTATCTTCTACCTCGCCTTTTAACATTTCTACCAAAAAATCACTTCGATCAGCAGGTAACAAGCAATGTTGAGAGGTATAGAGGAAATTAATCCTTTGTTCTTGCCACACCAGTTTCTGCTTTTTCGCTTCTAGTTCACTCGATAGTTGATTCTTTAACAATTTTCCTAGCTTAGAATATTCTATCAAAGCGCATCTTAAAGATTTATGAGCCGCTATAATTTTTGAAGTGTCGTTTTCAAATTGCCTTATGTTTCGCTCTGCAACTTCTTCTGCTTTCGCAGCCGTTTGATTTAATTGAGCAGCAAATTTCTGTAATGCTGGATTACCAATTTGTACATCGAGAGGACGCGGACAAATCCAATTCTTAACTTTCTCTATGAGGTTTTGTTGCTTTAATTCTTCTACAATAGCTTGAATTAGTATCGCCTCATTATACTGCACTTCATCCTTTCCTTCGCGATCAGTGCGCGAACATTTAGTATTATGAATAGCAAAGACGTCTCCTTTATCATCTAATACAGGAGATCCTGATGAACCTGGCGCTGTAGTAGTTCGATATTGAACAACGAATTTATGCTTTTTTACTTTTAGTATTCGATTACCACGAAAAGCCCATTGTTTGTATGATGTTTCGCCCTTTCCTGCTTCTTGAATGAGAGGATGTTGAATGATATTAGCACGACCATTTACCTCAGGGAAAGACTGTGAAAATATAGATAATCCCAATTGATAAATCCTATCTAGCTTGGGATGAGCTTTAAGAGCTACAATAGTAAAATCAAGTTTACCGATTTCAAAAGGCAAATTCTCACTAGGTTCAGGACTTGTATAAAACCATCCACCTTGCTCTTCATCAGGATTAAAATTAACTTCTATGACATCACTTCTACCCTTTTCATAAAAAAATTGTGCATGAGCCTCTCGAGCATCTTGTTTGTCTCTAAGAACATGATTATTAGTAAGTAGAAGGCCAGGCCCAATAAGAAAACCTGTTCCTCTCCGCGCTGGCTTTGGATGGTAAATTCTGCATACAACTTCAACGCAGTTAGCCAAACGCCTAACATTGTCTACTGGCACCAATCCTCCCTCTGACTCTAATGTAAGCTTTTTAACAGCTTTTTTTTCTTGCTGTTCGAAGGGGGGTCGAAAAGATGCGCTCATTTCCGCAAATTTTGTCTCATTTAAGGAAGAGTGATTCATAGAAGGTTCCATACTATTATTTTCCTTTGTAAAAAAATAGATAAAATACTAATAAAAAATATTTTTTCATTATTAAAGCTAGAACGGCGTCCAGCTTGCACATAGAATATTTTGAAACTTTTCTGTGAGCCGTTTTTGTCTTAATCAAATGAAAAATTTAACTTATATTTTGGTAGAAAAAAAATTGCAACGTTTTTTCTTCTGGAAGAGAAAATCTCTAATAGCCATTAGTTAAATTTACTCAGCACATAATCAAAGGATTTTATCAGCGATTCCAGCTAAAAAAATTCCCTCTGTGATAAACTAAAAAAGAAATTTTTTTTCGTAAACAATTAGGTGAGTTTAGTTATGGGAATGTGGGCGAAAGAGAAAAAATACCTTTGTGCTGCAGGTTTACTGGCCATCACACGTAAAGCTTT
>NZ_JAEMUC010000035.1:0-7898 GCF_018342455.1 Neochlamydia sp. AcF95
CTGCCCTTGCCTCTCTTAATTTAAGCTACAATCAGCTGACCTTTCTTCCTAAAGAAATAGGACAATTGACCCAGCTGCAAAACCTTAATTTAAGTCAAAACTCCCTTACCTTTCTTCCTAAAGAAATAGGCCAGTTTCTTCGGTTACTTGCCCTTAATTTAAACGAAAACCAGCTCATCTCTCTTCCAAAAGAAATAGGTGACTTACATTGGCTGCGACATCTTAACTTAAGTAACAATCATCTCGTCTCTCTTCCAAAAGAACTCCAGCAGCTGTCGCAGCTATATTCACTTAACTTAAATCAAAATCAACTATCCTTTCTTCCAAGAGAAATAGGCTTGATGCCTCGTCTGGGGTGGCTTTATCTAAACTACAACCAATTGACCTCTTTTGTTATGGAAAGCGGCCTATTCTCTCAGTTGTATTCTCTTAGCTTAAGTCATAACCAGCTTACCTCCTTTGTGATAGCAATAGATCAGATTTTTCCCATGCAAAACCTTGATTTAAGCTATAACCACCTCGCCACCCTTCCTGCGCAAATAGACCAATTACCTCAACTTCTCACCCTTAAGACACAAGGAAATCCACTCGAAAATATTTCAGAGGAAATAAGGCAGCGCTTTCTAACATTAGAATAATAGACCTTGTTTTAATATTAAGATGAGCTAAAAAGAGATGAAAGGTTTTTGCTAGCCATGGAGTAGGCCAATGAAGATAAAATTTTTAGCGTCGTATTTTTCTTACTCTTATCCGCTTAAAAAAAATTTAGCCTATCTATTTAAATCCTTGGCAAGCTGTTTTTCTCCTTAGCGAGAGTCCTTTTATAAATTGCGGGGCTGCATAAGAAGTAGCGCAAAAGTTTATTGTCCTCAATTAAAGATTAAAAAGTCTAAATCCGCATTTTTATTTTTTCTATCTTGGGAATGGATTTAGCCATCTTTACGATTAGCTTCATAAAGTTTAAGATATTTATAAAAAGCGGTATGCCCGTTATAGGCAGAGATTACAAACCCCTCATATCCACCCATAAAGCCTCTTTTAAGGATATAACTCTTAAAAAAAGAAAAGATACCATGCGTCAAAGCTTTAGATAAGGAAGCAGTTTTTTTACCTTTATTCTGCTCAGCAAATAATGTCGAATAGGTCTGCATCTTACTTAAAAAGTCAGCGATAGAATGATAAGAATAATGAATAAGTGGGCTGTTTAAAGCTATATGTTGCATATGCTTGACAATAATAGCTTCATGAACTTGCACATTAGTAAAGCTTGTTTCTTTTTTATTATATAACCTATATTGGCGATCGGGATACCAACCGCACCAGCGAATAAACTTATTATTAAAATAATTATGGCGTGGGAAAGAATAAACTACTTTTTCTTGCAAGGAAGTTGCTAAGATCTCTTTTATCATCGCTGGTGTCACAAGTTCGTCACTATCTACAGACAAGATCCAATCATGTTTTGCATAAGCAGAGGCCTTGTTATGAGTAGGACCAAATCCTTCAAAAGTAGCTAAGATAACGCGCACATTAGAGTAATTTTTTGCTATTTTTATAGTATCATCTATAGATCCTGTATCATAAAGTAGGACTTCATCAAAAAGGCTTACGCTATCTAACACTTGAGCCAGGTATTGGCAGCTATTCTTGGTCAAGATAGTGACTGAAATAGGTATCATGAGATCCTCATATTTTAATTTTTTAATGCTTTTTTTATTTTTTCTAGCTCGCCTATCTTCCCTATTCCTATTTTCATCTTAAGATGGCAAAAATTATCCTTTTAAAACAGCTAAAGCTAAGCCTTTATAACTTTTCATGCTTCAAGGGTCAATCTCTCCTCCTCTCTTAAAAGGATTTAACCACAAGCCAAGACAAAAATCTATTTCTTGAAAACAGTTTTCAATAATTGATTTTCTAATCATGCTTTTTAGTAGATTAAACAACACCTAAAGGTAGGATCTAACCCTTCTGCCAAAGAAGTAAGCTTTCTACGCAGGTGCTAAGCGTTTCATTTCAAAAGTAAAGTAAGAACCGCTAAGCTTTTTAAAAAAATTATCGATGGATAGCCAACAGGAATACAAAGCTTTTATCTTACTAGGAAGATTTATATTCTCTTTCCTTGGAGCTTGTAAGCCTTCAATAGTTTCTCATTTGTTTGCTCCATCATAAGATTCCTTAGGCTCATGGGTCAAAATAAATCTCATCCATATTGACAGGGATTAGCAGCTTCTATATTTTTTCGTAGTATAAAGATTACAAATGCCTAGAGAATATGCCAAATATTGAGGAAAGCTATCATGCGTCCATTACTCCCAGACTCCCTTATTAGCAGCCATCATGTCGATTTAGCCATTCGCCCTCGTCGCAATCGTAAAAGCCCCGCTATACGCTCTCTTATCCAAGAAAACCATCTTCTTCCTCATCAGCTGGTGGCTCCCTTGTTTATCCTAGAAGGCCATCAGCGCCAAGAGATGATTACCAGTATGCCTGGCATCTCCCGTATTTCCGTGGATCTGCTTGTCAAAGAGGCCATTGAACTCTATCAACTAGGTATTCGCGCCATTGATCTTTTTCCTGTTATTCCTGAAGAAAAAAAAGATAGCCTAGGTAAAGAAGCCATAAATCCTCATAATTTACTTTCTCGAGCTATACAAGCCTTAAAGCAAGCGATTCCTGAGATGTGTGTAATAGTCGATATTGCTTTAGATCCATACACTAATCATGGTCATGATGGAATTGTAAACGAGTCAGGCCATATCCTCAATGACCCTACCCTTTACATGCTTGGAGAGATGTCTATCCTTGCGGCACAAGCTGGTGCCGACATTGTTGCACCGAGTGATATGATGGATGGGCGTGTAAAATACATCCGCGAAAGTTTAGATAAAGCAGGCTTTAAAGAGGTAAATATTTTATCCTATGCCGCCAAATATGCCTCCTCTTTCTATGGCCCCTTTCGTGAAGCCCTCCATTCTGCTCCTAAATTTGGTGATAAAAAAACCTATCAAATGGATCCTGCCAATAGCCGAGAGGCCATTCTTGAAGCTATTTTAGATGAAGCGGAAGGGGCGGATATGCTTTTGATCAAACCTGCTTTAGCTTACTTAGACATTATCTCTATTATCCGTAAAAAAACTCTTCTTCCTCTTGCTGCTTATCATGTGAGTGGGGAATATGCCATGGTCATGGCTGCTGCGGAAAAAGGATGGCTAGATGCAGATAAAGCTTTTATGGAAAGCCTTTTATCCATCAAACGAGCAGGTGCTGATTTTATTCTTACCTACGCTTCAAAAAGAATCGCTCGTTTAATTAAGATGCAATAGCCTTTTCCTTGTATTTTTTTCATGCCCTTAACGATTGAAGATAGAGGATAAGAGATTAAACTTCTTTAACTTTTTCCTTAAGCTAGTGCAGGAAAAGAAGTAAATGAGATGAGGTTAGACAGCTGATTGAATACAAAACTACTAAGCTTTAATTCAGCCTCCTCCCTTTAAAAGATGCAAAGAAAAAATAAGCCTACTTTACTAGCTTGATAAATAAATTGGGGTAAGGATCTTTTTAGCAAGGCGATAGCTTATCTTTCTACTTGCAGCTCTTTTTATGCTCTTCCTCTTTATTAAGCTTTAAGAATAATTGCGAAATTTTTTCCTCTTTTTTCTGTTTATTTTTGTTAATGCTCAGCCTATCTTTACATCCTTCGCTTAAATGGAGGGCCTTAATCGCTAGCACTACCTTCATTCTCTTTACCCCCATCTACGTTTGATTATTAGTGGCTTAAAAAAAATTTTCAGTTATTTTATTTAAACTTCAACTACAGCTTTTCTTTAATCCTCCATTGAATTAAATAAATTAGTAATTGCATGAATAAAATAATTACAGGATTTTTAAGGAGAAAGTATGGTAAGAGAAATTCCTAGTACCATTTGCCAAGGCGGCCCCTTAACAGAGGAAGAGCTTTATAAAATGGATGCTTATTGGCGGGCAAGTAATTATCTCTCTGTTGGGCAAATTTATCTGCTTGATAATCCTCTCCTTAAACGTCCCCTTACTATTGAAGATATTAAGCCTCGCCTGTTAGGTCACTGGGGAACAACCCCGGGCTTAAATTTTATTTATGTGCACCTAAATCGCCTGATTAAAGCTAAAGATTTGAATATGATTTACTTAGCAGGACCGGGTCATGGCGGTCCAGGCTTGGTAGCTAACGTCTATTTGGAAGGAACCTATAGTGAATATTACCCTAATATTTCTTCCGATGAAGAGGGCTTAAAAAAACTTTTTAAACAATTTTCTTTTCCTGGGGGAATACCTAGCCATGTAGCCCCCGAAACTCCCGGCTCTATTCATGAAGGAGGAGAGTTAGGTTATGTACTTTCTCATGCCTACGGGGCTGTTTTTGATAACCCCGACCTTATTGCGGCATGCGTAGTGGGAGATGGAGAAGCAGAAACAGGGCCTCTTGCCGCCTCCTGGCATTCTAACAAATTTCTTAATCCCGCAAAAGATGGTGCTGTTCTTCCTATCCTTCACCTCAACGGATATAAAATAGCTAATCCTACTCTCCTAGCTAGAATCAGTCCTGAAGAGCTAAAGAGCCTTTTCGAGGGATATGGCTACAAACCTTATGTAATCGAGGGTTCCGATCCTCAACAGATGCATCAAAGTATGGCTTATACACTTGACATTGTCATAGCAGAAATTATGAAAATTCAAGAAGAGGCGCGTAAAAACAAACTTATCGAGCGTCCACGTTGGCCTATGATCATTCTTAAAACTCCTAAAGGGTGGACAGGACCGCAAGAGGTCGATGGTAAAAAAACTGAAGGATTCTGGCGCTCCCACCAAGTTCCTTTATCCAATATGGCTGTTAAACCTGCCCATGTACAGCAATTAGAGAAATGGATGAAAAGCTATCGTCCTGAAGAGCTTTTTGATGAAAATGGAAGATTCCTCGCTGAGCTTGCGGCTTTAGCTCCTCAAGGAAAACGTCGTATGGGAGATAATCCTCATGCTAATGGAGGCTTACTCCGCAAAGAATTAAAAATGCCTGATTTCCGCGAGTATGCCCTTAAAATTGAAAAACCTGGTCAGGTTGAAGCTGAGTCCACTCGTATCGTGGGAAAATTCTTACGCGATGTCATGAAAAGCAACCTACATAACTTCCGCGTGATGGGTCCTGATGAAACGGCTTCCAACCGCTTAGATGCCATCTATGAGGTCTCAAAAAAAAGTTGGATGGCTGATTATCTGCCCGAAGATAAAGACGGTAGTGAGTTATCTGTCGAGGGGCGCGTGATGGAAATATTAAGTGAACATACATGCATGGGCTGGCTAGAGGGCTATGTTTTAACAGGAAGGCACGGTTTCTTTTCTACTTACGAGGCTTTCGCTCATATTATAGATTCTATGTTCAACCAACATGCTAAATGGCTACATACCACCACCTCCTCTATCCACTGGCGCGCCCCTATTTCATCGATTAACATTTTGCTAAGCTCCCACGTTTGGCGACAAGATCACAATGGTTTTTCCCATCAAGACCCAGGCTTTATTGATCATGTGATGAACAAAAAAGCTGAAGTCGTACGTGTCTATCTTCCACCTGATGCTAATACCTTATTATCTGTTACCAATCACTGTTTACGTAGTAGAAACTATGTGAATGTAATCGTTGCAGGCAAGCAACCAGCATTGCAATACTTAGGACATGGAATCTGCTATTAAACATTGCACAGCAGGCATAGGAATTTGGGAATGGGCCAGTAATGATCGCGGACATGTTCCTGATGTGGTGATGGCTTGTGCGGGTGATGTGCCTACCTTAGAGACTCTAGCGGCTGTAGATATTCTTCGCCAGCAAATCCCTGATCTAAAAGTTCGAGTAGTTAATATTGTCAATTTGATGAAGCTTCAAAATCCCACTGAACATCCGCATGGATTATCTGATAAAGATTTTGATGAATTATTTACCACGGATAAACCGGTCATTTTTGCCTATCATGGTTACCCTTGGCTCATTCATCGACTTACCTACCGCAGAACTAATCATGAGAATATTCATGTGCGTGGCTATAAAGAAGAAGGTACCACTACGACCCCTTTCGATATGTGCGTGCGCAATCAAATCGATCGCTTTAGCCTAGTGGGAGACGTGATCGATCGAGTACCCAAGTTAGGCTATCTAGCAGCCTATATTAAGCAAGATATCCATAATAAGTTTATCGAACATGAAGAATATATCACTAAATATGGAGACGACATGCCGCTTGTTCGTCAATGGAAATGGCCATATTGATATAAATACAATGCCAGAAGATGGCAGGCACTTTAAAAAGGCATATTGTTACCTGAAAAAGAGTACACTGCTTATTACCTTACTTATGATTTAAGTACATACTTTAAGCATACATTTTTAAGTGCATAAATAGGCAAAAAGCCGCTTGAACAAATAAGGCAGATAGCATTCATTCGTTCCCTTTGTCTTTAAAAGTGCTTTTTATTTAACCCTATCTATTAATTTTTTTAGGTTGTTAATAAATTGGGAGGTTTTCTTTAAATACATGGCTCTATTTTCTAAACCTATTCTCCTTAATTCTTCGATACGCAACTCTTTTAGATTGTTAATAACCACCTCAAGCTGTATCGGATCCACATAGTAGTTTGTTCCTAATAATTGTGGGCTGCAATCCTTGAAGGGAACAAGGCAACGTGGATCCTTGATAAATTCATTCATGGGAGGAGCATCTACGGTGACGACTACCGCCCTAGTTGATAAGGCTTCCATAATATAATGCCCGAATCCTTCCGTTTCACTGAGACATAAATGAATTCCACAGCTATTTTGTAAATCTCTTAGTATAGGCTCTTCGACCCGGTGAGTAATCCAGTGCAAGTTAGCTTGACGCGGTCTAACAGCGCAAAAATGTTTAAGGATAATTAATAAAGGAAAAGAAGTATTACGTAACCAGCTATCCACTATCGGCTGCGTTCCTTTCTGCTCGCTTCCTCCTGCTAAATGAAAAAACAAAGAAAAGTTTTTTTTTATATGGGAGAGATAACAATCATGGCTTGTAAAGCCTAAGAAAAAACATGGGAGTTTTAAGTTTTCAAAAATTCTTTGTGTTTCTTGAGTACGACACAGAACAAGATCTATTAGGTCTAAAAGTTCTAAATCTTGCGTATACCATTCCGCATTAGGAATAAACCAATTGAGGGAAGCATAAGGAAGCCATAAAGGATTGATAGACTGAAAAAATATATTAATATCTACTTCAGAGGTATGGGGCTCATCATATATATTTCCTAAGTAAACTTGATGTCCCAGCTCTTTAAGAGCACTGCTAAGGATTTTTTGGTCTGCTTCCAATCCCTTTCCATTCAACTCGCTCAATATATTAAACTTAAGTTCGACAGTTTGAACTGAAGAAAGCGTTAATAGCCAAAAGCTTATTAAAAACCCTAGCTCTACCATTATTTGATACATATCCTTTAACCTAAGAAAAGTCTCTTTAAAAAAAGAAAATAGGAAAATTAAGACTGAAGAGGTAGCGATCCTTTTTTCCTTTTTACAAACTTATATCCTATATGAATAATATCGAAATTAAGGAAAAGAGATTTTTTATCTTACAAACGCGCCCCTTTCTTACCCTAGCTAATTTAGGCAACCAAGCTTTATATAAAGCTTTTCTATACCTGTTTTTTAATTTCTTTCTTTTTTATCGTGCCCTTTGACTTTAAAAAGCAGGATTGAGAGATATTTACAGAAAGGCTAGCAAGATACCTAAGCAATCTATATAGCTATACTCTTCTAAAGAAAGCTATTATAAATAGTCCAACCTGATTTACCCTAAAAAACTCCATCATTGCATCAATTTTAAAAAGAAAAAATGTAAATTTCC
>NZ_JAEMUC010000036.1:0-4610 GCF_018342455.1 Neochlamydia sp. AcF95
TCATTAATCAAGCTTACCAGGCCGAATTTTTTTAAGCCTTTCTCTAAAGTTTTACTAAGATTAGGACGGCAAAAAAGATTGCTATTGGGTAAAGGAGCTTCTATATAGCTTAAGGTATATTCTTCCAAATAGCTGCCCACTGGAGGAGCAGGTAATAAAGTGACTTTTTTATCCGCAGCTTGTGGATCATAAAGGGCAAAGAGGCCATGTTGTTCTACTTTATTTACCAAGTGGATGAGAGATTGAGACTCAATCCCGCCATGAAGACCCCCTTGAATCTGGTGAGGAGAGATTTCTTCTATCAGTTTTTCTTTTCTATACAAATATCCTTTTAAGAAGCCACCTTTTATATACAAATAGAGCTTTTCTGCTTGGTTGCCAGTTATCAAGCAGCCTAAGTAAATCTCAGCACCTTGCTGTTTTTCTTTTGGAGAATTAATTCTACAACTTCCTGGATGAAGCTCTTTCCATAAATTGGCTTGTTGAATTAACTTCTTCCATTCTTTACATACTAGCCTTGCTCGACACAAATCTACCGACCGCAACTTTGCAAATATCTGTAAGCTAATCTCGGCATAAGGACCCTGGCTAAAGGAGAGATTCCTTTTTTCTATCTCCTTAAACTCAGGAAATACAACAAGAGGAAGATTTGGATTTTCTATATTCATTAGCTTTTTCTCTTATTTATTAATATTTAGTGCCATTTGAATTTTAACTTTTCTAAAAATTACTTAAATTTTGGTAGCCTGCTTGCAAACACACCTATCGAAGAAAGGCTATAGGAATAACAATATATTTCTCAATAAAAAATATTTTAAAACATATGGACTTTCAGTAAAAAAAGCTGCTTAAAAGGGGGGAAGAAGAGAATTAATTATCATTTCTAGCCTTTAGCTTTACTTAAAAATCAAACTATAAATAATTTACTAAGTAACTTGTTCTTAAAACATGCTCCCAGCTATTCTTGTTCAGCTAGATGAACATTATGAGCGTTTTACCTTATAGTCGTCAGGAATGCAACCTTCTCCATCTTTAATATCTGCTCTCGCTCCATGAGCTAAAAGCCATGCAGCTACTTGCTGATGACCTCGCTTCACGGCCCAATGCAGAGCGGTTAAACCTTTATTTTCATCTTGAGCATTGATATCTACTCCTTCTTGTTCAATCAAATAGCGTATATCTTCAATATTACCTTGATGTGCTACTCGGCGTAATGCTTGCTGCTTGCCTTTCATCTTGTAGCACCCTAATAAATTGCTTAATTTCTTGATCTTTCTTCTATTTTTTCTAAAAGATCGTGCAAACTATATTGAACGCCCTGTAATAAAGGATGAAAGGGATGAAGTTTTTGTAAAATGGCTGCAGCTCGTTGGCAATGCCCAAAAGCTTCTGCAAAATGTGTTAAGTCAGCTAAAACCTTTACTAGATTATGATGTGTTTTTGCAAGCGACTCGCGAACTTCATTTTGTTGAGACCTTTGATAATAGAGAGAAATGGGAGAAGAAGTGTGTTCATAAATTTGTACGGCTTTTTCATAGTTTTTCTTAGCGTCTATCCTTTCTTCCAATTTATATAAAGCATTTCCTAAGTTGGAATAAGTATGGGCCACAAGAAGAGGAACAGGTGGATCTACTCTTTCGTAAAGATTTATTGCATCAAGATAATAAAATTTGGCATTGATAAAGTCCTTTAGTACCAGCAAAGTATCGCCTAAGTTGAAATAAATTCCAGCTAAGGTAAGAGGATTAGAAAAATTAACTTCTTTATAAATATTTAATGCTTGCAAATAATGAGATATAGCTTTTTCGTTTTGGTTCAAATCTTGCAGAAGGTTACCTAAATTGTTATGAATACCTGCTGTAACAGGATGGCCATCCGAAAAATTGTGTTTTTGTATTAAAAGTGCTGTTCTAAAGCACTTCTCAGCTTCTTCTTTATGGTCTAGCTCACTAAGAACATTACCCATATTACTATAGATTTCTCCTAGTTTAGGATGATTAGAGTTAACTTCCTTATAAATATGTATGGCTTTTTGATAATAATTGACGGCTTCTCGAGGCTTTGATTCTTCGATAATCACTCCTAAATTAAAATAAATTCCTGCAATGGAAGGGTGATTGGAAGGATATACTTTTTCATAAATTTTTAAGGCTTTAAGAAAAAAGCTTCTGGAGCATGTTGGATTACGTAGTTTTAGTTGGGCTCCTCCTAGATTATTATAAACGTCTGCTAGCGCAGGAGAGTCACTGGGAGAAATTTCCTTGAAAATCGGTAAATATTTTTCATAAATTTCTTTGGCTTCTTGATGTTTATCGAGACTCTGAAACACTATCCCTAAATTAAGATAAATTCCTGCAAAAGAAGGATGGTCTTTCGAAAAGTTTTTTTCATGAATTAGAAGAGCTTTTCGATAGAATTTTTCTGCTTGCGTATATTTACCTTGCCTTTGCAAACAATTGCCTAAATTATTGTAAATAGGTTCAAAATCAGGATGTTCTGGAAATGTATAAGCTTGCCTTGCACGTTGCAAGGCTATCCTAAAAGATTCTTCTGCCTGAGCATACTCTCCTAGCTCCAGCCAAAGATTACCATAATTACTATAAAAGCTTACTAAGAAAGGATGCTTGGGATGGGAATAGATTTGCGAGTAGATTTCGTCTGCGTAATCAAAATGATTTTTGGCTTCCACAAACTCACCTAACCTACTTAAAACAATCCCCATGCTATGGTGAATATCTGCTATATCGGAAGATACCTTAAAAGAACCTTTTCCATATAAAGTTAGCGCTTTCTCATAGGTCTGCCTAGCTTCAATATATTGCCCTAAATCTTTCAGTAGATTTCCTAAATTATTATAGACTCCTGCTAAAAAAGAGGGTTTGATATCATCAATTCTTCCATAGATGTCTAAGGCTTTTTCAAAGCGCTTTTTTGCCTCTTCATAATGCCCTAACCCTCGGTCAATTGTTCCTAATTTATTTTCAAAATCGGCTATAAATAAATTCGCTTGCCAGATAACACTTCTTTTTAAACAGTGTTCCCATGTTTTTTTTGCTGCTTCATAAGCTCCTCTACAATTAATATAGTGATGACCTACTCTATCTCTTAAGGTCAATGCCATTCCATTGTCGATTTCTAGCTGCTCTGCATGAGTAGCAATCTTTTCTACATGCACAATTAAACGATAATTATCATTAGCCTTATCTAAATCAGCTTGATCATAATTAAAACTTTCATAAAAAAAGCAAAGTCCTTTACCGCAAATCTCTTTTTGCTCTTCTTCTTTAAGTTGGTCTCTTATCACCAGCTGTACTAAGCTATGGATGCTAATCGTCTCAGCAGCAGCTTCAATCATAGAATAGCGTCTAAGTAAATCAATAGTATGATTAATATCTAATAATGGAGTCTCTGACTGATAGAGCTTAATCACCCAATCTTTAAGCAAGCGACGAGGAATACCCTGTGAACTTAAGTAAGCGCAAAACTGCATTAGAGGATCAACTAAAGAGGGGTATTCATTACTTTCCTTTTCTTTTGCTTCTTCTTGCCGAATCTTTTGCATAGACACATCCCAAGTCACCTGAACTGTCGCCTGGTAGATATCTGGTGGCACTTCAAATTCCCATAATACCCTATAGTGTTGTTCAAATTTTTCCTTATACTCTTCTATAGAGATGTGGGTTTCTTTAATATAGAAAGCTGCTTGAGAAATAGCTAAAGGTAAATTTTGTAATAGATCGGCTAGTTCACCAGCTTCTTCTTTTTGATCTTCTAGATGAGTAATTTTTAGGATAAGCTCAATGGATTCTTCTCGTTTAAAAACGCCTAGGGTAAAAACATGCGCATTAGGCCAATTAGGCTTACGAGAAGTGATGAGAAGATGCCCACCCGATTTAGGCAGCCAGCTATTAAGATTGGTAGCATTTTCCGCATCATCAAAAATCAGCAGCCAGCCAGGATTCTCTTTAAGATAGCAATGCACTTTTTTGACTAATGCTTTGTCTTCCTTTTCTTCTTCTTTAGTTAAAAAGATATGAAGCTTTTCTGCTAAGCTGCTATAAGATTGTAGCAATGCAGCTTCACTTGCAGCATTTAACCACCAAATAAAATTATATTGAGGTGCTGCACGGTAAGCATATTGCAGAGCTAGCTGTGTTTTACCTACCCCTCCTAAGCCTACTTGTGCAGCTAACACTAAGGGCTTACCTTGTGCTAATGTCTCCTCTAAAGCCACAAGGTCTGCTTCCCGTCCAGTAAAATGCTCATTAGGAGCTGTTAAATTACTTCTAGCATCTAAGTAGGCTTTGTGCTCTGCTAAGCTTGCGGCTAGCTTATCAAAATAGGCTTCCAGAGACCATGCATTATCCTCTAGACACTCAGCAGCTTTTTTTAAAGAGCTGGGCACACCACCTAACGCTAACGCTTGCCCTATCTTTTCAGCTTCTTCAGCGGTAAGCTCGCTCTTTTGGCAAGCGATTTGCAAGAGGTAGTTTCTACTTTCCTCGCTGCTAAATAAATTCACAGGTATTTGAAGAATAGCACTATCATGAGCTTTATCGCGCGTAGTAACAATTAATTTACCCTGTTTTTTTTGAGCAAGCTCGATAAGG